>NZ_JBLIGN010000021.1:0-36840 GCF_047636915.1 Nonlabens sp.
GTAAGCATGTACAGCCTCCATTTTAGCATCTATAAATCCTGTAATGTCCACAACAAAATCAGGTTCTATATCTAGCCATTGTATATAATGATACACCTGTTTAGGTCGCCAGTGTTCTTGAGGGATGCCCTCTAAGGTCGTTTCAATACGTTGAAGTCCCGAAAGGTAACAACTCACACTAGCCAATTCAGATCCTTTTGCATGATCAGGATGCCGGTCTTTGATGGAGTTGCACAAAACGATCTCTGGACGGTATTTTCTAATGATTCTTATAACTTCTAATTGGTGGGCTTCATCATTCATAAAAAAACCATCTTTAAAAGCAAGATTTTCCCTTACAGAAAGCTTTAATACTTTTGCTGCTGCTGCTGCTTCTTGGTCTCTAATTTCTGCGCTACCCCTGGAGCCTAATTCACCTCTGGTCAGGTCTAGAACTCCTGTCTTTTTTCCAGCAGCTTGTTCTTTAAGTAAAACTCCTGCGCAGCTTAATTCTATATCGTCTGGATGCGCTCCTATAGCTAGTATGTCTAATTTCATAAGTGTTTTTTTTTCTAAAATGTATCAGGATGTTGAAAGTGTTCTTTTTTTATGGAATAGCATTTTAGTTGTAAACCAACATCTTTCAACCTTTCTGACTAAAACTCGCTACCGCTCCTTTTATCCACCTTTCCTTTTCTTAGGAAAGAAGCCTTTATTATTTTAATTTATTCATTCCTTTTCGTCTGTAAACTACGATCGTCTGAATTAGGTGGGAAGGAAATCAGCCTTAATTTTCAAAATAAATTTATTTATCTCAGCATATAATTAGCAATCACTTCTTTTTACGACTCTTCTTCATCGCATTTTCAAGATCGGCTATAAGAATGCTGGGTTCTTCAATTCCTACTGAAAATCTTAATAAACCGTCTGATATCCCTTGTTCCTCTCTTTCTTTTGGCGTGAGTAAACTGTGAGAAGTAGTTGTAGGAGCTAGAATGGTACTCTCCACACCAGCAAGACTTAAAGCTGGAAAAATAACTTCAAGCCGTTCGAGAAAAGCGGTCTGATCGATGTGGTTTTTTAATTCAAAGGACATCATACCGCCGTATGCATTCATTTGTTTTTTAGCAAGTTGGTGCTGAGGATGTGATTTTAGTCCTGGATAATTAACCTTTTTGATATTTGGATTTTTTTCTAGAGATACAGCTATCTTCTTAGCGTTTTTAGACTGTCTTTTTACTCGTAGTGCCAGTGTTTTTATACTTCTTTCCAAAAGCCAAACAGTTTGATCACTTAGGCTGCCTCCGTAATTTTTTGCCGTTTTCCATATGCTCTCTATGTGTTCCTGACTGCAACTCACGGTACCTGCGCAAATATCGCTGTGCCCACCTAGATATTTAGTCGCGCTGTGCAGAATGATGTCTATTCCAAAATCGGCAGGAGTCTGATTGATCGGTGATGCAAACGTATTATCGATGGCTGTTGTTAAGGAGTTCGCTTTCGCGAAAGCGGAAACCAAAGCCATATCAGTAATCTCCAGTAAAGGGTTGCTAGGTGTTTCTATATAAACCATCTTAGTATTGGGCTTCAAACTCAAGCTCAAACTCTCCTGATCTACATGCTCTATCATCGTGTATTCAATACCTAAGTTTTTAAATTCTGCTGCTGCAAAATGAGCAGTACCGCCATAAAGAGCCCTTTGTAGAATAATATGATCTCCTGTTTTTAAGAAAGCCATAAATACAGCGCTTATTGCTGCCATGCCGCTTCCAAAAATCATTCCAGCCTCTGTATGCTCCAGTGCTGCCATTTTTTTACCTAAGGCTACTTGATTGGGCGTATTAAAATACCGCGGGTACAAGTTGGTGCCTTCTCCTCGATAATCGTAAGCGGTGGAGGTATATATAGGAGCCGTTGCGCCGCCGTATACTTCGTCTTTTAACTGTCCTGCATGGACACAAACGTAGTTAGGGTTTTGTTTTTCTTTCATATTGCCGAAATTAATAAGATTGCAATGGATAAATGTAAATTAAAAGTGAAAATTACTTGTTGCACTTAGCGCAGAAAAGCTGGGTTAAAGTTACTTTTCTTATTTCAGAGTTAATTACCTTCACACCATGAGCATACTTTTTACAAATATCAAAGAATTAGTGCAAGTGAGAGAACGTACCAACCAGCCTTTGCGTGGTCATCAAATGGATGAATTACCTTCCATTAAAAATGCGTATTTATGGATAGAAGATGGGCGGATTAAAGACTACGGAAGTATGGAGGATTTTCATTCTCATCCCGCCGAAGAAGTTTATGACTGCACGGGAAAAATTATCACCCCTGGTTATGTGGACAGTCATACACATCTTGTTTTTGCGGGTACTAGGGAGAAGGAATTTGAAGATAGGATTCACGGTCTTACCTATGAAGAGGTAGCGGCAAGAGGTGGTGGTATTCTCAATAGTGCTGCTGCCCTAGAAAACATGACCGAAGACCAGCTTTTTGATCAAGCGCGTTTGCGACTGGATCAAGTAGTGGCACAAGGAACCACAGCTATAGAGATTAAAAGTGGTTATGGATTGAGTGTAGAAAGTGAATTGAAAATATTAAGAGTCGCATCCCGCTTGCGCAAAAGCGGAACCAATAACCATCATATCATCCCAATAAAAGCCACTTTTTTAGGAGCACACGCAGTTCCTTTGAAATTTAAAAATGACAGAGAAGCCTATATCCAATTGATTATTCAAGAAATGCTTCCCGTTATTGCTCAAGAGAAACTAGCCGATTATATAGATGTGTTTTGTGAGAAAAATTACTTTACTGTAGCGGAGATGCTGCGTATTATTGAAGCAGGAAGTGCCTGTGGTTTAAAAGCCAAAGTACACGTGAATCAGTTTACATCTCTAGGTTCGATTGATGCTGCTGTTAAAGCCGGGGCAGTAAGTGTGGATCATCTAGAGGTTATGGAGTCGGCAGATTTTGATGCTTTATCTGGAGCAAAAACGATCGCTACTGCTTTGCCTAGTTGTTCCTTTTTTCTAGGTTTGGATTATGCTCCGGCTAACGAAATGATAGATCGAGATATTGCAGTGGCACTTGCTAGTGATTACAATCCTGGAAGTACCCCTTCTGGAAATTTGAATTTTGTTTTTTCACTAGCCTGTATAAAAATGAAGATGACACCACAACGTGCTTTTAATGCGTTAACGATAAATGCCGCGCATGCATTAGAGCTTCAGGATGAGGTGGGTAGTATTACAAAAGGAAAAAGAGCCAACTTAATGATATTTAAAAATATAGAAAGTATGGCTGCTATCCCTTATAATTTTGGACAGGTAGTTATCGATCGGGTAATGGTGGATGGAAGGTTTATGTAATGCCTATCCTCCATCTTTTTATAAGGAAGAGACATTTTTTTAATGATGTGGAGCAAAATGTGGTAGGGCCTAGATCCTCTTCACTTAGACGAGCTTAATACAGCGCAAAGGAAAGAGCCACGTTATTTCTTAAAATAATAATAGAGAAAGGTATGGAGATTTGTGTCCTATCCTAAATCCGTTCCAAAGAAAAGGACTTTTTGATATGTAAAGCAAGTCGTGGAAAAATTTAATAGATGATGTATATTTTAATTTTTTTCAATTAAAAAGAAGGACGTCACCCATAAGAAAAACAGGTATGAATTATAATTATGAATAAACATTTTACACTTTTCACAAAAGAGAAAAGAGCCACTTATGTTTCTAGCAGGCAGGATTTAGATCTTATGGATGGTCTTGAATCGGAAGACACCTCTATTTCTTTTGCTCAAGCGATAGAAGTTTGTGAAGATCTCGATAAGATTTCTGAGCTTAGAACAAAATATATGATCATCGGTATTCCGGAAGATATAGGAGTGCGAGCTAATATGGGTCGAGCAGGAGCGAGCGAGGCTTGGGATTCTTTTTTAAAGTCTTTTATGGGTTTACAGCAAACCACTTTAAATGATGGGAGTAGATTTTGTGTTTTGGGACAGGTAACGACCAATGATTTGATGTCACAAGCTCGCGATTTAGACAGCTCTATACCTAGAGAAAGAAAACAATTAAGCGATCTTGTAAAATTACTCGATCAACGAGTTAGTGACATTACCTCTTTAATTATAGCCGCGGGTAAAATACCTATAGTTGTAGGCGGAGGGCATAATAATAGCTATCCCTTATTGAGAGTTTGTGGTTATTCTACGCCTGTGGATTGCATTAATATAGATGCACATACGGATTTAAGAGTCGCAAAAGGAAGACATAGTGGTAATGGATTTACTCATGCGATTCAAGAAGGGTATTTGAAAAACTATTACATGATGGGAATTCAAGAAAATTATTTGAGTCAGCCGATGATTGATTTTATAGATGCGAATGAACGGATCAATTATGTTTCTTATACTAATGGCAGTAAAGCTTTTACAAAAGAAGTTCAAAAAGCAATGGAGCATATTGATTCCAATAATTTTGCTTTAGAAATAGACATGGATGTAGTGGCACATTTTCCTTCTAGTGCGCAATCCCCAGTAGGTTATTTGTTTCAAGAATTGAGGGTTGTCATAAATGAGATTCTTAATCAAGCACAAGAATTCCCTAAGTACATTCATATTTGTGAGGCAGCACCTCGATATGGTTATGACAACCATGTAGGGAAAGCGCTGGCCACTTTAGTAAACGATCTTCCATAGCTATGACTCTTGTTTTACGTCTCTTTGATTCTTGGCAGTTTGCCTTTTTGCCTGTTTTTCTAGCGGTCTTTTGGTTGTTATTTGTGTTTAAGAATTTATCTGCATTTAGAAAGGAGTTTCAAAAAACGAATCGGAAAGAGCGCTCTTCTGAGCGAGGTACGCTTTTGATAAAAGAGGTACAGAGAAAATATATAGGGCGATCTGTGATTGCTTTGATAGTTTGTGTGGGCTTTTATGTGCTTGTTTGTTATGCGCCATAGAGATAGGTTTAACGAAATCATCTTTTTTTCCTTAATCAAGGCACTATTTTCAATCCCAGCCGTAGTTGCGGTTTAAAATTTTAATCTTTAGAAGGAAAAGAAAGGTGAAGCATTAGCAGACTTGTATCCTATAAAGTAAAAAAGCGCATGTGTAAAAGATGCGCTTTAAGAGGAGCTACACACAGTTTTAATTCTCAGCATATTCCTTTTTTAAAAACTCTTCGTCTGTAAGTGTTTTCATAAAGTTGATGAGGTCTGTTTTTTCTTGATTGCTTAGGTTTAAAGAATCTGCGGGTAAGGTCTGGAACTCTTGGTCTGTTATTCCTATACCGGAACCACCGCCTAGATTATAAAATTCTATAACTTCTTCCAGTGTTTTATAGGCTCCGTTATGCATGTAAGGAGCCGTAAGGGCTATATTTCTTATGCTAGGTGTTTTAAAGAAGTGTTTTCTATTTGCTGTTTTAAAAAGTTCAAATCTTCCTAGATCTGGATCGATGATCGCATTTTTTGTAGTGGCTATTAGAGGTACTCCTATATGTTCCATTTCTGTTTCCATGAAATCTGGCGGTACAGTACCGTTAAACACGGGTGCAAAATGACAGGTAGCACATTTTGCTTTTCCATTGAAAAGATTAAAACCGTTAATTTCTGAAGCCGTTAACGTGTTGATTTCATTTCTAATATTGCGGTCCCATTTTGAATCCCAATAATTGAGACTGCGTACATAATCTGCAATAGCAGTTCTTATCGCATGCTGACTGATAGGGGTAGCATAGGCTTTTTTAAAGTCTTTGAGGTAAGTAACATCTGTGTCAATATGTGCTGAAAAACTTTTAAGATCAGAATGAAATTCTTGTGAATTATTAATAACCGAAACGATCTGGCCTTCTAAACTGCCAGCCCTCTTGTCATAAAAAAAACCTTGTTGGTAAGCACTATAAGTAAGACTTGGACTGTTGCGATTTAATCCAGAAGGTGTAACAAGTCCATCGGTAAAAGCCAGCTCGCTTTTATGACAGCTGTTGCAACTAACCGTTTTAGAAGTGGATAGTTGTGGGTCATTAAACAAGCGTTTTCCTAATGCAATTTTTTCTTCTGTAAGCGGTGTTACTTTTTGATCTGCAAAAAAGTCTAGTGATAGTGCTTCTTTAGAGAATAAGCTGGAAGCATTATTATCCATAGCCATCTGCAGAGGGAACGCTACTTTCCAGTCTTTTGCGGTGTCGTTCCACAAAACGAGCATTGGATCGATATAAGACTTAATAAACTCGTACCTATTGAAATCCTCAAAGTTGCCATTCTTTAAAAACTGTTCGGATTGGTTGAATTTTTCTTTCCAAGAGGATTTGAGCTTGCTATTGGTAAATTTATGGTCGTAGAGTTCTAATATTTGTTCCGCTTTCGCGAAAGCAGTAACTGCATCCATCAAACTACTTTCTAAAACAGGAGAATCAAAACCGGTAACTCCCGTAGTGGCGGTACGTATGAATTGCTTGCGTACCAACCAAAGAACATGGTAGGGTTTAAAAAACTCTAGGTCTGTATTTCTTAAAAGAACCAGCAATCTCGTATGGATTTTACCGGCTATTTTCTGTACAGATTCAATTTCTGGTGTATCGCTGAAAAGTTCTTCTTCTAGTGTCTGAAAGCTACACGGCTCGTTTATTTTAATATCTGTAAGGTCTTCTTCTTCTACTTTAAGAATATTAGGTGCATTCAGAAAGTTGTAGTTGTTCAGATCATTAAAAGACAGTACAGGCTCTATTTTTTTAAACTCTGTGCGTGCTTTTTTGAAATAATCTCTCAGGCTGTCGATATGAGAAGTTAGGGTTAAAGAATCTATATAATGAGCACAATTTTGCAGGTCGTTTAGATACATCTTTTGGAGGGCAGAAGACGGTTGTAGATCTATTTTTTCAACATATTCCTTCTGTTCCTGATTACAAGAGATCAGTAACAAAAGAAGACCTGTAATCAAACAGGTCTTCTTTAATAAAGTGGAGGTCAGTAAACCCATCTTATCGGTCTAGTCCGGTTAAAACGTACAACATACTTCCTTCTTTACGGCTACTGGCAACATCACCTACAGCGTTAGGATCAGAGAAGGCACTACCGTCTGCAGGTTCCCAACCGTGATTTTGTGTGATCACCATAAATGTTCCGTCTATTCCTACTTGATCAGAAACGTCTATCATTCCTGTGATTTCCCAGATGCTGGTCTCACTTCCTATTCCTGCGGCAGCGGCACTTACTTGGTCGCATTCTAGAACGGTTTTCAATACTCCTGTAGTTAGGTTGTATTGATATAATCTTGCATAATGAGTTCTAACAGCATCATCAAAGTAGCCATTAGGATCTTCTTGAATGTAAGCATAGTTTGTAGTGACTAGAATATTATCAGGACTGTGAAATCCCCATGCTTTGCCACCTATTTTATCGCCGTCAAGAACACAAGTGATTTTAGCAGGTCCAGTAGGGTCTGTATCATTTAATTCTACCTTGTAAATGCGACCATATTGAGATCCTTTACCGACTAATGCAGCTCTCTGACGACCAGTTACTGCAAAGTAAACTTCTCTTTGGTTATTATCACTTCCACGTCTCCAGTCGATGTCTTCTAGTCTAGAGAATCCCATTACACCTTTAGTTTTAGCCTCTGCATCCAGTAGGTCTATATTTTTCTCATCAAGCTGTACAAATTCTGCATCATAAGACTGTCCTTCTTGCATGTCCATTTCAAAGTTAATTCCAGCGGTTGTTACTTTAAGGCCATAAAGATTACCATTGTAAAGATCTCCACGATCTCCAACGTACATTCCTAGCTGTCCAGAAGGAATACTATCATCAGAATCATCATCTCCTATAAACACCACTGTTTTATCATCATAGGCGTTTTTTCCGATGGCGACAGCGTTCTCTGTACTCCACTGTCCCATTGCGGTAAGCATTTCTGGAAACATTCTTGAGGAGCTATGTTTGGTGACTTCTGTTGCAAAAACTCCTTTTGAAGCACCGCCCCATTCTCCACCTGACAGGTACAAGGGGCCGAAACCGTGCTCCTCTGGTGTAATTAAAGAACCAGAACATTGTGCGGTAGATCCGGTTGCCTCTGCATTAAGAATGTATTCTCCTGCAACGGGTTTGAAGGTTTTATCTAGAGTGATGCGTGCGATAGAATAATCTGCCTCGATGTTATTGATAATCGTGTAGTTTTCCTGATCGGCATTGTAGATCAATCCACATCCATCTGCCATCGAGCCATAAACGAATTCAGGTGTTTCTATCAGCTGGTCGGCACTCGAAAGAATAGGATACACATTTACAGAAGAAAATTCAGCCGTAGTTTTTAAAAAGTTAGGAGTTGTAGAGTGTGCTCTAAGAACAACTTCATCAGCTTGTGGATTTGTTCTAAGGGACTCTTCATCGTTACACGCAGTTAATGCCAGTATCCCAGCAGCTGCAAAAAGGAGGTAATTTGGTTTCATTTTTATGTTTTTAAGTTGGTTCAAATTTATTTCTAAGACATCTTAATTTTGGAATTTTAATATAATGCTTGTGTTACAATTGTGTTTGCTGTCCGACAGAATGGTGTTAGGGGAAGGTTATCTACTTAAACTTAAAGGGTTGGAATTGTTTTTAAGGCTATGATATTCAATATTTTATATTTTAATTGTGCAACTTTAATTTTATTTTATACGAAATGAAAATAGCAGATTGTAAATTTGAATCACATTTAAAATTGGATAATGAAAAAAATTGGTATCACATTAATGGCTGTTTCTATGATGGCTATATCTTGTAAGGAAAACAAGGAAGAAGTCGCTGGAGAAAGAAATGCTACTGAAATGCTAGAAAGTGAAACTTCGGCAGTGGCTAACAATATAAAAATCATGCCTATATCTCATGCTACCTTTGTAATGGACTGGGATGGACAGATTATTTATGTGGATCCTGTAGGTGGAACGACTGTTTTTAAAGAAATGCCAGCTGCAGATGTAACCTTGATTACAGATGTGCATTACGATCATTTAGAGGAAGAAACACTAGCCGCTGTAAAAGGGAAAAGTGTCCTAATTACCCCACAAGCAGTCGCTGATAAAATGGTGGATTTAAAATCAACTTATATTATCAATAATGGAGAAACTAAAACTATAAGAGGAATAGAAATTACCGCAGTTCCTATGTATAATCTTACAGAAGGCAGGTTAGACATGCATGTAAAAGGAAGAGGTAATGGTTATGTACTAGAGAAAAACGCTTACCGTGTTTATATATCTGGAGATACAGAAGGTATTCCAGAGATGAGAGCACTTAAAAATATAGATAAAGCTTTTGTATGTATGAACTTACCTTATACCATGGATATTGATCAAGCGGCAAGCGCTGTTTTAGAGTTTCAACCTAAAGAAGTCATTCCTTATCATTATCGCGGCACAGAAGGTTTTCAAGAGGTGGAGAAATTCAAGTCTCTGGTGTATGAGAAAAATAAAAACATAGAGGTTACTTTAATGGATTGGTATCCTGCAGCTAATTAAAAGGCAAGCTTTTATTCAAAGTAAAAAGGGAAATACTCGAATGGCATTTCCTTTTTTATGATTTAGAATTAGAAAGAATACAGCTTTGATCTCGCTTTGGTAGGGAGCCAAGTGGAGTATCAACTTTAGTTTAGAATAAAATAGAAAGCGAATTAATAAAAAGTTTCCTAGCCAAAAAAGACTTCGTACATATAGCGACCTGGCATAAAGGTAAAGCCTCCAGCAATCATCAATGCTCCTATATAAAGTAAGATCATTTTTATTTTATGTTTCTTTACTTGACCTTTTCTTATAGCTATATAAGCCGTCGGGACTGACCAAAGTGTCAAAAAACTGAACAAATGAATCCACCCAAAATGCCCTAAGAATTGAGGTCCTACCATCGCTGGCATGAATAGTGAAACGACGGCAGTGATGGCCATAGAAATCATATAATACTTTCCTAATGATCTGTGCCATTTTGTTCCTTTACTAAATAGCAACAGATAGGCTCCTACAAAAACGCAGGGTATTACAGTGATCAGATGAAGGTACAGTAAGGCGTAGTAAAGGGTAGAATAATAATCAGTCATTTGATCGGGATTGATTCAAATGTAAGTCGATTTTTTTTATGTTGCTACTGCTGGCATTTTAGCCTTCCAATATCGCATATCCACCGTTTATTTTTTGCCCTCATTTCTTATAAAAATGGAAACATAACCCAGTTATGGCTATTTTTTGATCAGGAGCGCAAAAAATAATTTAGATTTTTTGGTGCTATTTAAAAAACAGATGCGCAATATACCAGCCAACTATAATTTACATATTCTGATGGGCAAACTTTCGGGAATCAAAAAATCCTCAAGCGCAGCTTGAGGATTTTTAGAGTCTTACTTATATTTTTATAGAGATTACCCTATGATCTCATTCAAAGTTTTACTGGGTCTCATAGCAGCCTCTTCCTTTGCTGGATCGGGCATGTAGTAACCACCTATATCCATAGGTTTGCCTTGTACTGCGAGGAGTTCATCAGTGATTTTTTCTTCGTTTTCAACGAGCTTGTTAGCTAGTGGAGTAAATTGTGCTGCTAGTTCTTCGTCATCTTCCTGATCGGCCAGTTCCTGTGCCCAATAAGTAGCAAGGTAATATTGAGAACCTCTGTTGTCGAGTTCATTTACTTTACGAGAAGGAGACTTCTTATTGGCCAAGAATTTTTCTGTTGCTCTGTCGAGTGCATCAGCTATGACTTGGGCTTTATCATTTTTGAAGGTTATGGCAAGGTGTTCCAATGAAACAGCAAGTGCTAAGAACTCTCCTAAAGAATCCCAGCGCAAATGATTTTCTTTTTCAAACTGTTGAACGTGTTTAGGAGCACTTCCACCAGCGCCAGTCTCAAATAATCCACCACCGTTCATTAAAGGAACAATAGAAAGCATTTTTGCACTCGTTCCTACTTCAAGAATTGGGAAAAGGTCTGTATTATAATCTCTCAATACATTTCCTGTTACAGAAATAGTATCTAGACCATCCTTCATTCTTCTCAACGTACGCTCTGTAGCTTTTATAGGAGAAGCAACAGTTATATCCAGTCCCTTAATATCGTGATCTTTAAGATAAAGGCTTACTTTTTTAATAATTTGAGCATCGTGAGCTCTGTTTTCGTCCAACCAGAAAATAGCAGGGTCTTTAGTCGCGCGAGCACGAGAAACGGCAAGCTTTATCCAATCTTGGATAGGTGCATCCTTTGCTTGGCACGCTCTCCATATATCTCCAGCTTCAACGTCATGTTCTAAATGAACAGTGCCGTCTATATCCACTACTTGTACGGTTCCACCAAGTCCAATTTCAAAGGTTTTATCATGAGAACCGTATTCTTCCGCTTTTTGTGCCATCAGTCCTACATTAGGGACAGTTCCCATAGTAGTGGGGTCGAAAGCGCCATTTTCCCTACAGAATTCTATGGTTGCATCATAAACTCCAGCATAAGAACTATCTGGAATAACAGCTTTTGTATCTTGAGATTTCCCATCTTTATTCCACATCTGCCCAGAGTTTCTAATCATAGCCGGCATGGATGCATCAATGATTACATCACTAGGTACATGGAGGTTAGTAATTCCGTGATCGCTATTAACCATAGCCAGTTGTGGTCTAAACTTATAAATATCGCGCAGTTCATCTTGAATTTTTTCTCTTTCTAATTCGGGAAGCACGTGAAGCTTACTTAAAAGGTCACCAAGTCCATTATTAACATCTACACCTATCTTATTGAAAACAGCAGCGTATTTATCGAACAAAGGCTTAAAGAAAACTTTTACGGCATGGCCAAATATGATTGGATCAGAAACCTTCATCATAGTAGCTTTCATGTGTAAAGAAAAAAGTACATTTTTTTCTAAAGCGTCATCTATTTGTTCCTCTAAGAAATTGATCAGAGCCACTTTGCTCATAAAGGTAGCATCCATGATTTCTCCTTTTAATAAAGAAAGGTCTTTTTTAAGGACATGAATCCTACCAGCTTTATCGATAAGTTGGATATGGACAGTAGTATCTTTGGTTGTTGTAAAGCTTTTCTCATTATGAGCAAAATCACCAGCAGTCATGGTAGAAACATGAGTTTTTGAATCTTTACTCCACGCACCCATAGAGTGTGGATTGTTTTTCGCGTATTGTTTTACGGGTTTAGGGGCACGACGGTCTGAATTCCCTTCGCGTAAAATGGGGTTTACTGCGCTACCTTTAATTTTATCATAACGTGTTTTAGTATTCTCTTCTTCATCTGTCGCTGGTTCTTCTGGGTAATTAGGGATGTCGTAACCCTTAGCCTGTAATTCTTGGATAGCATTAATTAATTGAGGCAAAGAAGCAGATATGTTAGGGAGCTTTATCACATTAGCTTCTGGTTGTTTCACCAGTTCACCTAATTGAGCCAAAGCATCCAATTGTTTTTGATTTTCTTTTAATCTTTCAGTAAAAACAGCAAGTATTCTACTAGCAAGAGAAATATTTCTCGTTTCAATATCTATTCCTGCTGGGGCGATGAACTTTTTCACGATAGGTAAAAAGGATGCTGTAGCAAGTGAAGGAGCTTCATCTGTTTTAGTATAGATGATCTTAGGTTGATCTGACATATGGAATAAGAATTAAAATTAGTAATAAAAATAGGACTTGAGACCCATAATTGCGATCAAAATGATCAGCCTGCAAATATAAAGCAACGCTGCTGTTTTTGAAACCTTTTCGCGAAGGCTTAGCACTCAAAGTAGTGATTTTGAACTAAACGGATAGTGTTTTTTTAGTTTTCGCCTTCGCGAAAGCCACATAATTACAAGCCACGGGTACACCCCATATTTTTGAGGCATAAAAAAAGCTGCCCAGATATGGACAGCTTTTTTAATAAGTAAGTTGGGAAATTTATTTTCTGCGCGCTTCTTTGATGCGAGCTTTCTTTCCTGTAAGTTCTCTAAAGTAGAAAATACGTTTTCTACGTACAGATCCTAGCTTGTTCACTTCAATTTTTTGTATGGCAGGTAAGTTTACAGGGAAGATACGTTCTACACCTATACCGCCAGACATTTTTCTAATTGTAAAAGTCTTTGTTAAACCAGTACCTCTTAATTGAAGAACAACTCCACGGAAGAATTGTGTACGGCTTTTTTCACCTTCTTTAATCTCATAAAATACAGTTATAGTATCTCCAGCTGAGAATTTAGGTAAGTCTTTTTTTTCTATGAATTCGTCTTGAACGAATTTTACTAATTGTTCCATGTTAAATGGGAATTAATTAATTTGAGTAATGACCAACATTCACGATGATCGTCAGAGGTTAATAGTTACGAACTGCAAAAATACAAACTTGTAGGTAATTTACAAATAAAATAAGTGATTTTTAAAATTGATTATCTAATGATCAATTTTTTTACAAAATTCGAAGAATTTGTGCTGACTCTAAGGAAGTATATTCCAGCACTGAGTTTAGAAACATCAAACATTTGTGCATCGCTATTGATACTTCTTTTTGCATTATAAACTTGTTTGCCCAATGAATTGATGATCGTTACATTCAGATCATTGTTTTGTGAACTGGTGAATGTAAGTTTCAAATAACCGTCTCTTACTGGATTAGTAAGTATCGTAAGGATTTCTTTTGCTTTTGGAGTAACTGTTTTATCCATAGAATAGCCACTCTCATTTTGTGCGACAGCAGTATGGAAGGAAAACGTAAAAACGCCTAATAAAATATAAAGTAAAATTCTTTTCATAATAATATTCTAATGTAAATTTAGATCATTTCCACCAGTTATCGTGTTAATCTTCATTTAAAAGATCAGGTCTGCGTTCTTTTGTCCTTTCAAAAGCCTTTTCTTCTCTCCATTCTTCAATTTTTTTAAGATGGCCGCTCAATAATATGTCAGGAACCTTGTGTCCTTTATAATCTGCTGGACGCGTATAAACGGGAGGAGCTAGCAAACCGTCTTGAAAACTATCTGTTAATGCACTAGTCTCATCACTAATCACGCCAGGAATTAATCTGATAAGGGCGTCGCATAAAACAGCAGCTCCTAACTCACCGCCTGAAAGTACATAATCGCCAATTGAAATTTCTCTGGTGATGTACAGGTCACGTACCCGCTGGTCGATTCCTTTATAATGACCACAAATGATCATGATATTTTCTTTGAGTGATAAATGATTTGCTGTTCCTTGATTTAAAGTCACTCCATCTGGAGTCATGTAAATAATTTCGTCGTAATCCCGCTCGTCTTTAAGCTCATGGATCAACTTATCCAGCGGCTCAATCATCATGACCATTCCAGCACCTCCACCATATTGGTAATCATCAACTTGATTGTATTTATTAAGACCGTATTTCCTTAAATCGTGCATATAAACTTCTACGATACCCTTCTCGATGGCACGCTTTAAAATAGAAGCTTCAAAAGGACTTTTTATCAATTCTGGTAATAAGGTGATGATATCTATACGCACGGTACTTGTTTTGTGGCAAAGTTAAGGCAAATCATAGAGGCGAGTGCTAGAAATTAAGAGTTGTTAACGATAAGTAACGCTTGCTTATTAATTCCAAGTTCAGCATAAAAATTTCGAACTTTAAATTGTTTTTTTTGAACTCGCAAAGTATAGCAACTCAGGTTGGGACCATTTTAAACATAAATAAAAATCCTTAGGTATGATGTCTTTTGTCTATGAGAAGTATTGTTTTTCAAATTTATTTCTTTTCTCTCCACTTCCCACATATCAACCATATCAGAGACGTACACCGTACCTATCTCCTGTATCTTGTTTCTTATCTCCCTATACAGATCCATCTATCTTCTTATAAGGCATCTGGTTAAAAACGTGTCAGCTCCAGTCACTATCCTCCATCTCAAATATCTCTAATACGTTTACTTTAAAAACGCTAGCCATTTTTAAAGCAAGTAGTGTAGAGGGTACATATTTTCCTTTTTCTATCGTATTAATGGTCTGACGGCTTACTTGTATTTTATCTGCTAGATCTTGCTGTGTGAAATCATTCATGGCTCGCAATACTTTTAATTTATTCTTCATCGCTCGCCGTTTTAAGTTGATACTTTTTCCACTCCAACCTAATAATGAAAACCAGTATAGGCGTAAAAACATTAATCATAAGTACATTGAAAAAGGAGAATCCATAAATAAATAGGGTAGCGATTATAAATAGACCATAATTAACATACATTGCCCATATCAGCGCATCTTTTCTGATAAGACCTATCAATTCATCTTCTATTTTTTCTTTAGAAAAACACCATAACATACCAGTTGTAATAGCAATGACTGTTAAAATCTCATCCAGAATATTATTCTTTTCATAGGGGCCAGGAGTCATGTCTTTTAAAAATCCATCCTCAAATGGTGAAAACACGGTTACAGTTAAAGCCTCTGGTGACCAATCAAATATAATGGCCGCAATTAAACTAGCAAAGCTCAATAAAAACAGAAGCATTCCTAGCTTCTTGTATTTAAATGGAAATAAATATGAGTTTTTCATAAAAAATTATTTAGACTTCAAATGTAATGCAAAATTGATTAATGGTAAAATAAACTTTACTTAAAGTGATGTAAGATGTACATAAAAAATCTGCCATAAGTTGTTTAACTATAAATAGAGTTTGACAACTATTAAAATAGTTTGATAACTATAATAATAGTTATATATTTGGAAGGTAGCATTTAAACTTAAAAATCATGAAAACAATAAACATTTTATTCAGTAGTATATTTTTTATGGCTTTAGCCTCCTGCACTCAACTTGAAAAAGAAGGATTAATAGAATCTGAATCTGCTGTAACAGCATTTAAGGTGAAAGCCGAAAATTTAGATGAATTGAAAAATTTTGATTGGGAAACAGTAAAAGAAATCTTTAAAGAAAATGATGAGGATCAAGAAATTACTTTGGAATTTGAATTTGTCAACAATGCTCCAACAGTCACATCAAAAAAGAGATTAGATAATTTCACTTTCAAATTGACTGGAAAAACTTCTCATATAGATGACATGACTTCTAAACTTAAAAGGATGGTTGATAAAATTGCCGATGTAGAAGTAGAAGAAATGGCGATCCCGATCAAAGACTAGCGTTTTAAAAAATGTAAAGGCTCTAGCACAGCCCTTTTAATTTCAAGTAATAAGTGACCTACGTAATAATAAATACTATCATGGAAAAACTAACACAAAAAGAAGAAGAGGTAATGCAGGTGCTTTGGAGCCTAGAGAAAGCTTTTGTAAAGGAAATTGTACCCGAATTGAAAGGTGCTAATCATTACAATACGGTATCTACCATTGTGCGCAAGCTAGAAGAAAAAGGTTATGTAGGTTATGAAGCCTTTGGTAAAACACATCGTTATTTTCCTGTAATAAAAAAAGAGGCCTATCGCAACAAGTTTGTAAATAGTGCGATGACGGGCTATTTTAATGATTCTTATAAGAGTATGGTTTCCTTTTTTGCCAAAGAAGAAAAGATAAGCGCTACCGAATTACGCGAGATTTTGGAAATGATAGAATCTAAAGAGAAATAAGATGGAAGCTGTACTAGAATATCTACTGAAAAGCGCTGGAGTACTCAGCATATTTGTACTCGTATATCATTTTTTATTGCGCCGCCTGACCTTTTTCAACACCAATCGTTGGTTCCTTCTTTCGGGAATCGCGGCCAGTATTCTTTTTCCTCTCGTGGAAATAACGAAAACCGTTTATGTAGAGCAACAGGAGCAACTCGCTTATGTACCGCAACTTAATGCAACACCTATGGCAGTGGCATTTCAAGAGCCGGTAACAGCCATTGAAATAGTTGATTATGGAATGCTTGCTGGGTACCTTTATCTGGCTATTACTCTCTTTTTTCTAGGTAAAATGCTTGTAGAACTGAGCTCGCTAAGAAGTTTAATTAAAGTTGGAAACAAGACTCGATCTGGTAAATTTATGATAGTTACGCTTTCGCGAAAGCTGACACCTTTCAGTTTCTTTAACTACATATGTTATTCTCAAGAAGATCAAAATACACCCGAATTAGATCTAATTCTAGATCATGAGAAGGTCCATGCAAGAGAATGGCATTCTATAGACCTACTGCTATCGCATGTCTTTAAAGCTCTATTCTGGTTCAATCCGCTGGTGTGGATATTAAAAAGACAAATAGGAGAAAATCTAGAATTTATAGCCGATTCAAAGGCGGCAACTCAAAATACCACAGGAATGAGCTATGAGCGTACTTTGTTAAGCGCCGTTGCCAGCTATAAACAGCCAGCATTGGCAAATAATTTCTTTACTCCTTTTATCAAAAATCGAATTCTTATGTTACAAAAAGAAGCCTCAGCCCAATGGAATGCTTATAAATATGCTTTGATACTGCCCGTAATGGTCCTTTTTCTTTACAGCTTTAACGTGGTGGAAGAAGTGGAGTATGTGGATAAGGAGAATCCCCAAATGTCAAATTCTGAAACGTCAGTGGATAGTTACAAAGAATTGGTTTTTGATATTACCCGTGCGACTTCAGATACCCAATTAGAAGCTTATCGAATGCAAATTGAAGATCAAGGGAATTACCAATTGAGATTTGATGATATAGATAGAGATGCAAAAGGGCTTTTGGAAACCATAAGTGTGTCGGCAAAGTTCCCTGGTAAAGATTGGGAAAAAGGCTTTACCGTAGAAGCCTTGTCCACTAATGGCTCGATGTTGTTAATGGCTTATCCTGATAAGATATCCTTGCATATTCCAAAGGTAAAAACAACACTTTCCATAGATCAAAATGGAAGTCATGTAATTGTTCCAGATACAGTTCTTTATGGAGATACAGCTGAGGTTACAGAAGGTTCCATAGATCCAATCCTAGATTTTGATCACAGCATTACTTTTACCATAGACGCAACATCTACAAAACAATACCTCGATGAAAAGAAGGCGTACTTAAAAAAGGAATACAACGTAGATTTTGACTATAGCAGATTGAAAATAAAAAATGAAAGGGTCGTAAGAGTCAAAATCACATTAGACGATAATGATGGTTATACCAGTTCCCAATCCTATGCAAATGACGATGGCATACCTGAAATATGCGTAACAGGAATTATAACAGAAGATTCTCAGTTATGGAGTATGGGTTCTTGTAAAGCTAATACTCCTCGGGAATCTTATTCCTTCCCAAGTACAGTAAGTTATTCGGTATCCAAAAATACTTCTTTCATCGATATGGATAGTTTGATAAAGAAGATAAAAGAGCAAATTACGAGCTTTGGGCTAAAGGAACTACATCTAGATTTGCAAAATATCAATGTAGATTCTTTACAGCATGAATTGCAAATTCAATTTGAGAAGATGAACATGGATTCGCTGACGAATACCAAAAAGAGGGTTCCGTTCAACTATTCAAATACGGAGTATACTTTTGAAAACGGTATTTCTACTAGACCCACTACAGCCGGTCAATTAAAACAAGGTTTAGGAAAAAATCCACCTCTTATGATTGTCGATGGAAAAGAAATGGATGCAAAGCTTGTTGAATTAATTGATTCAGACCTTATTACAAGTATGACTGTTTTAAAAGACAGTGCAGCCTTCATAAAATACGGGAAGAAAGGTAAAAATGGAGTCTTACTCATAAAGACAGCTTCAGGAAAACCGAATGAACTAGAATTAAGAGAGCTTTACCTTCAGGGCAAAAGAAAAGCTTCTGATGCTGTAAGGCAAAGAAGGTACATAACAAAAGATTCTTTAAAAACTAATTATGAAGCACGTAGAGTTTCTGTACTAGGGAAGAGAACCGAAAAGAAGGAAGAGAAACGTGCTCTAATGAAAGAGAAAAGAGCACAGGTTGAAGCTGATACAGAAGAGACAATGGCTCAAAGAATTGAAAATGGCTCCATTGATTTTCTCATGGAGTATAAAGGTCACGGCCGTCTCGCTGTAGATGACAAGGAATTTTTTTACATCACAAACATATCTAAAGAAAGTTTTGAAAAGTTTCAAAAACAACTAGAAGAAGCTGGTCATACTTTTAAATTAATGACACATCGCATGAAAAAGGACAGGTTGATGAAATTAAAATATGAAATCAATGGCGTTCAACATACTTATCAAACTAATAAAGGAGTTAAATTTCTTAAGATACAATTTACAGAAGGAAACACATCTCCTTCTATAAGTACGATTCCGTACCAATAGTTAAAGACTTACATTTGAATTGCCTGTATAACCCATTCTAAATTGTAGAATGGGTTTTGCTCTTTATTCATACCGTTCGAGCTGCCAAAACCTTACATTTGTGTCATGAAAAAAGACGTGTTCAAAACCTTGGCCAAAATCAATAAAGCGGTTTTACCCAGCTTTACAAAAAGGCGATTGGATCTTGCAAAAGCCAGTAAATGGCAAATGGCATTATTTGGATACAGATTATGGGTAACTAAAAATGCACTAGACTAATGTTTTGTAAAATACCAGACCAATTGGGTAGAATGATCGAACTCGATCAACTGCCACAACGTATCATATCACTTGTACCATCTCAAACAGAATTGTTGATAGACTTAGGTTTAAAAGATAGACTTGTAGGACTCACCAGATACTGTATTCATCCAGCTGGATTGATAGAGGAGAAAATGGTCGTAGGAGGGACAAAGAAAATCGTGGAATCTCGCATCTTAGAATTACAGCCAGATCTAATCATATGCAATAGAGAAGAAAACAATCAAGCGATAGTTTCTTTTTGTGACCACATCGCACCTACTTATGTTTCTGATATAGATAACCTAGAGCAAGCGTTAGAGATGATAGCAGATGTAGGAGAATTGACAGGGACTAAGTTTAAAGCAAAGTCTTTAATACGCAACATATCAAGTGCTTTTAAAACCTTGAAGAAGACAGAGGTACAACAAAAAGCATTGTATCTCATTTGGAAAAAACCCTATATGAGTATCGGAGCGGGTACTTTTATCAATGATATGATGGAGAAAGCAGGATGTATAAATGCTGCTCAACACCTAACAAGGTATCCAGAGTTAGAAATGGAAGAGATGGTTAAGCTACAGCCAGAAGTGGTGTTTTTATCTTCAGAGCCTTATCCATTTACCACAGATGATATTGCAGAGATTCGACTTGCCTTTTTAACCGCACCATCGCAAAGTCCGATCATACCAAATGTGATTCCAGACTTTAAAGTAGTCGATGGTGAGTTGTTTTCTTGGTACGGCAGTAGGTTGTTAAAAACGCCAGAGTATTTGCAAAGCTTACAGCCCAAGAAAAGCGATTTGACTTTTTAAGACAACACTTTTCTATATTTCCTGTAATTTTGAGTTTAAAACAGACACAAATCAATTAAAGAATTATAAAATGAGAAAAATAAGCGGATTAGGTATAGCAGGAATAATAGTAGGCCTTATAGTTATTTATGGTATCTATTGGTACAACAGTACTATAGGGACCAATGAAGGAGTAATCAGCTCTTGGGCAA
This sequence comes from Nonlabens sp., assembly GCF_047636915.1. Classification (GTDB taxonomy): domain Bacteria; phylum Bacteroidota; class Bacteroidia; order Flavobacteriales; family Flavobacteriaceae; genus Nonlabens. Next base: position 20,443 of record NZ_JBLIGN010000021.1, read on the forward strand.
ATGTAGAAACCACCTATCAAAGGCGTAATGACTTGATTCCTAATATTGTCGCGACAGCTAAGAAGTATGCAGAGTTTGAACAACAAACCTTGATTGGAGTTATTGAAGCTCGCTCAAATGCTACTTCTATCAAAGTGGATGCCTCTGAACTCACAGAAGAAAATATTGCAGCCTATTCTAAAGCACAAAGTGCAGTAAGCACAGGATTGGGAAGACTTCTAGCCACTTATGAAAATTACCCTGACCTAAAGGCAAACGAAAACTTTAAGGAGTTGATCAATGAGTTAAGTCGTTCTGAAAACAGAATTAGTGTTGCTAGAACACGCTATAACGATGCTGTAAAAATTTACAATGTGAAGATCAAACGTTTTCCAGGAAATATAATGGCAGGTGTTTATGGATTTGATGAGGCAGCATTTTTTAAAGCAGACGAAGGCGCAGAAAAAGCGCCAGATGTGGGTAACTTATTTGGAGCTAATTAAAGATGTCTGTAAAAGTTAAAGATTTTCTCACCGATTCACAAGAGGAAGCAGTTATAGAAGCCATACGTATGGCAGAAGCGCTCACAAGTGGTGAAATACGGGTGCATCTAGAATCGCATTGCGACGAACCTATAAAACGAGCTCAAGAATTATTTCACTTATTAAATATGGATCATACCAAAGAAGAAAATGGCATCCTCTTTTATATCGCAGTTGAGGATAAAAAATTTGCATTAATAGGGGATAAAGGTATACATGCTAGAGTAGGAGAAAGCTTTTGGGGAACGGTAAGAGACGTGGTTTTATCTCGCTTTTGCGAAAACGAATTTCAAAACGGTCTCATCGCTGGAATAGAGTTAGTAGGAAAAGAACTAGCGGCTTATTTTCCATGGGATAAGAATGATAAAAATGAACTTTCTGATGATATTTCTGTAAGCTAATGCGTTATTTTTTATACATAATCCTTGTCTTTATAAGCTCTTTTACAGCTGTTCAAGCACAATTTAAGATTCCTAAAAAACCTTCTGATAGCCAGCAAGTATTTCTTTATGACTATGCTGCCATTCTTCCAGACGCACAAGAAAAAGCGCTTAACATCAAACTCAAACGCTATGCAGACGCTACTTCTACACAAATAGTTTTTGCTATAATTAATTCTTCAAATGGTGAAGAACTGGATGTATTAGGAGCACAATGGGGGCAAGAATGGGGAATAGGGCAAAAAGATGCTGATAATGGTATGTTACTCCTTCTAGCTGTAAAGGATCGCAAAGTAGATATCAATACGGGTTATGGAATTGAATCCAGGTTATCAGATCTCGATGTGGAACGTATTGTCAACCGCATTCTCGTTCCGAATTTTAAAAAGGAAAATTATTACGCCGGTCTGGATCAAGGATCAGATGCCATTTTTCAAGGGCTACAAGGCGAATTTAAAGGCGCTCCTCAAAGTAGCGATCAGATTCCGTGGCAGTTTATCATGTTATTAGGGATCGTATTGTTTTTCGTCATTATGAAGGCTAGAAAGAAGAACGGTGGTGATTCTGATGGCGGTGGCAGCGGCGTTTCGTTCCTCGATATTATCGTATTAAGTAGTCTGGGACGCGGTGGTTTTGGCGGTGGCGGTTTCGGCGGTGGCAATTCAGGTGGCGGTTTTGGCGGTGGTTTTGGTGGTGGCGGTTTTGGCGGCGGCGGTGCCGGTGGAAGCTGGTAGTGATTTTGTATTACAAGTAGAATGATCACCTCATAGTTTAAGAATTAAACGCAGGTTTATAGGCTTTTAAGGTACGGATTATTGATTTTAGGTTTTCTTCTAAGACGACAAACAGAAAACCAACCCCGAGTTTTATAAGACATTTGACTATTAAATTGTTTGTGTATTGCTTTCGAAAAAGCAGTACACAAACCATCCTCTCGAGCGGTTCAGCGCCGTTTCTATTAGAATGAACCTTAGATTTATCGCTTTAAGGAAAAGTTTCCTTTTACTTCATAATCACCTCTAGAATCCTTAATTTCTAACAAGAACCAATAATCTGAAGAAGGCATAGGGTTTCCGTTATAAGTTCCATTCCAACCGTTAATGTCATTGTTGTAACTTTTCAATAGCTTGCCATATCGATCAAAGATATAAAAGGTAGCTTTATCAAATGTGTTGATGTTATCCACATACCACGTATCGTTATAGCCATCACTATTAGGAGTGAAAAATCTAGGGTAGTCAACAATCAATACGATTTGAGGCGGAGATGGAGCACAACCATTAAGATCTATGATACGCACTTCGTGGTAGCCTCGGGCTACATTTGTGAAAATATTGCTTTCTTGAGCTTCACCATTATTTAATATGTACAGATAATGCCCTGAACCAGAAACGCTAACAGTAATGGTATTAGGGTCTTCAAAATTAGTCGAGGCTACAAAATCTACTGTAGCCGATTCTGAGTCCCTAAGGTTAAAAGTAACTGCAGGAGCGATACAGCCTCTATTATTAGTCACTTTTACAGCATAATTACCGGGTACCGCTGTAGTTATGCTACTGGTAGTTTCTCCTGTAGACCACAAATAACTTTCTCCTGCGTCTCCTGTAAAAGCGTCTATAGTTACAGGTACTAGATTACAAATAACTTGATGAGGATCTATGGTAACTACAGGCAATGGGTCGACTATAGCCTCAAATTCCCCTATACGAGCGCAGCCTACAGTGGTATTAGTAACTCTAACATAAAATGTCTCTGATTCATATACAATTATGTCGGTGTTGGTTATTTCATTAGTTTCATCTTCTGCATCTGTTTCTGTAGAGTAGTATTGTAAGATGTGCGTTGCTGGGTCTAAACCGTTTAAAATCGTACTGTCATTGTCTGCTAGATCAAAGTGGCTGCTTCCATCAAAATTATCATCACAGGTTCTCATGTCATAATTTCCTCGAGATGTTATCTGTGGAAGAGCCTGAATATGTAAATTAAATTCACCAGTAGAAAAACAGTCCGTAATTGTATTTTCTACTCTTATAAATAAGGTCGTGTTATTCGTTGTATAATTATAGCTGCTGTCTATGGGGTTTGTGTCATTCAAGGCATCAGTATTTGTTGTGTAATATCGAGCAACTACTCCTGTAGGCATGGGATCTATAAATAATGGGATTACCTCACTTAAATCTGCTGTTTGTGCCAAATTATCACAAGTTGTAAAATTGATTTCGGTACTGATTTGCGGTGGTAAATTTACAATCAAGTCTAACGTTCCTATATCATAACACCTTGAAATAGTATTGTAAAATCTTAAATAAACTGCTTGAGGATTAGAAGTATTTGTAAAAGAAGACTCATTAGTTATCGGATTTACGTCATTCTCTGCGTCTATAATGCTGGTGTGCCAAGACAGGGTAGAGTTAAAAGGTCTCGATCCCACTAGATCTGTTTCTCGTGAAGTAAGATCAAAAGTGTTAAAACCGTCAAGATCTGTATCACATGTGGCAGAAGGCTCTATAATGTTGGTAAGTGGACTATCAATTACGTTAAAAATAATGTCTTCTATTTCAAAACAATTTACATCATTACCTATTCGTGCATAAATGGTTTGCGGATTTACAGTATTCGTAAAATCAATCGGCAACGAATTTGTGTTGGATTCAGCTTCAAGCACAGATTCATGAAATGTTACTGTTAAGTTAGCCATTATTCCCTCTTTAATTTGGTCAATAGAGGGTTGTAAGGAATAAGTAGTAATACCGTCATTGTTGTTATCACAAACTCTTATGTCTGAAGGCGTATTAAAAGTGGGAGAAGCGTCTACTTGAATAGTAAAAGAATCTACACCATAACAAGAAGCATCCGTTTCATTTTCTAAACGCACCCATATAATTTGTGGATCGCTTGTGTTTTGAAAAGCATTTAATTTATCAATTTCATTAATATCGCTGTTGGCATCTGCCATAGTTAGATAATAAGAGATTGTTTTACCTAACTGTCCATTTAGTATTTCAATATCCTTAGTATAAAAGAAAAAGTCTTCCACGCTATTGTTGTCAGATTCACAAATTTGGTAGGTGCTTATATCAGGAAATACTGGTAACGTATTTACTATAATCGTCTGTATCACTACAGTTTCACAGCCGGTAAGCGTGTTTTCTACCCTTATAAATATGGATTCTGTATGTGCATTATATGCGCTAGGCGTTAAAATAGAGATAGCTCCTAACTTTGCATCTGCAAAATTATTGTAATAAGAGAAAGATCTATTTAAATCTGTGGTTATTTGTGGTTCTTGAGAAGTAAGATCTACCATAAAAAAACCATCCTGGTCGGTATCGCAGATGATGATATCTGCCGGGTCTGTAGACATTGGCGCTGGTAAAATGGTAATTTGCATAGTCTGATAATCACTGCATCCAGTAGGTGCCATTAATTCTGCATATACCGTAAATGGATTTGTTGTGTTCAAGACACTTGTTACTGGGTGAACCCTATTATTAGCGTTTGCTTGGGTTAAGTAATAAAGGACATGGTGATCGCTGCCAAAAGGACCTCTAACCTCATCATCGAATTCATTAAGTGGTACGTTAGTAAACAGGTCTTGGTCTTCATCACAATAGGTTTGATCCGGTATCGATCCAGACTCAAAATAAGGTGCTACTATAAGTTCAAACTCTTCAAATTCCGTACAGTTAGGACTATTGATCCTGATGTAAATCGTTTGTGGGTTGGTCAGATTTTCATAACCGATTAAAGGATTCAGCTGATTCATATCAGACATTTGATCCAGTTCTGTCTCAAAGAATTCTATTTCTACATTCTCTAGGGAGTTGATAAAGACTTGTGCAATTCTGTCCAATAAAAAATATTCAATACCGTCATTACTCAAGTCATCACAGGCGGTTATATCTTGAATATTTGTTCTGTCGAGTAATAAATTGGAATATAAATCTACAGGTACAACGGTAGAACAACCAGTTGCTATAGATTCAAACCTTACAAAAACACGTTGTAATCTAGGTGTGGTATTATTAAAAAACCCGGGATTAATAATGGGGTTGATGTTATTATGAGCATCAGATTCTTCTGTATGATAGCTTGTGTTGAAGTCTTCTGGAGTGGATGTGAAATCATAGATAACACTTGTGATGTCAAATATTGCAAAACCGTCATGATCTTGATCACAAGCATCGATCTCTTCTAAGCTGGAGTCTAATACGGGAGGTAATACTACATCGATGGTTATTTCACTAGTCGCAAAACAGCCGTTAATGGTATTGTATACTCTTGCAAAAATAGTGTCTGGATTAGAAACATTGGTATAGGGGCTTGAAAGGATACCAGTGTTGTTTGTTGCATCACTTTCTGTCCTGTGGTAAGAAACAGTGGAAGTAATGGTAGAAGTAGTGGTCGTAATGGTTGAAGTTACCTCGTTATCAAATGGAGTTAGATCAATAAGTATAATTCCATCATCGGTGTCATCACAAGCCATAAAAGAGTAATCTGAAGCGATAAAAACATTATTAACGATGAGGCTCAATGGTTGTATGCTTTGACATCCAGTGTCATTATTGTCGATACGTATGTAAATCGTTTGAGGGCTAACAACATTTGTGTAGTTATCTGATAGCTGCCCAGTTTGGTGTTGTGCAGCATTTAGATCAAAATAAAAAGCAGTTGTATAATTTCCAGTAGGAAGTCGGCCGAGCGTATTATTAGCCAACCTACGTAGATCAAAAGATTCTATACCATCTGCAGTTGGATCGTCACATGTTACTTGATCAGAAATAGCAATGTTAATTTGGTTAGGTTCTATTGTTACATAAATTTCATCCGAAATAATGCATGTAGACCCAGGTAGCGGTACACTTATTTCTACTCGGTAATTCCCAGTAGTATCTGCGAGAATCGTACTGTTGTTCTGTCCGGTTAATTCTGTATGATTTCTGAACCATTTGAAGGTGGCTAAGTTATTTCCGATATCAGCATTAAGGGTGGTATCTTGACAAGGGGATAAATCTGGTCCCAAATCAACCTCGGCTTGCAGACTACCAGCTTCTATAAAAATAGCGCTGTCATAAGCGGTAGGGTCAAAGCTAGATTGATCTGCGATAACCATTTTAAGATGATAAATAGTATTAGGAATTACATTTGTCGCAGCGTTGAGCGTTACTGTTCTGCCTTCAAAATTTGTATTCCCTATATTTTGTCCTGCAAAGAATGATTCGTTTGCTGCGTCACAATGACCTACAACTTCAGGACGCACGGTCTGTATACCGACAGGAGTGGAGGTATTAGGTAATACAGCTATATTTTGATACGTACCTCCTTGAGGTTTTAATAATAGGGCAAATCGGTCACCTACATTACAAGGATAATTTTGTTGGTATTCTTCTGAGGCCAGTAAATAGTTAAAACTAATCCTGTTGGATGTACTTATCAAGTCGAACTCTATTACTGTCGCATTAATGGTATTTGATATTCCCGTTAGATTCTCAAGGTCATCATCACCACCCCAGGCTGTCGTTCCATCGCTTAGATCTGTACTGATTAATGAATTCCCGATGCTACTTCCATCACCAGTACTTAAAAAGAAGCCTTCTGTAAATGGAAATGTGGAACCGGCTTTGGTAAAGCTGCCAAAACTATTGATACCATCAACAGAGCCATTGATGTTAGAGGTAATATTCGTAATGTGGACACAGTCGTTGCCTAGAGATTGTTGTACTAATTGATCTACAGGAAGTGACGTAGACGTGTTAATAAGCTGGGAAAAACTATGTAGACCTATTAATAGGAAGGTCACAAACAGGTATTTCAAGGGTGAGTGATTGTAGTTCAAAGCAGAAATATTTTATACGTTTAATCAAGTGCTATTTTACACCAATTAATCGATTAAAGATCACAATTACACGATAAAGTGTAAATAGTACATTTCGATTAATCGGATGAATTACAAATTTAAATACGATTATATATGTAAATAATTGATATTCAGTTATTTAAATTTTTATTTTAAATTATATAATTTAACCAATGACAATTTACCGATTTACCGTTCGTCGATAAATTAATCGATGAACAGCACAGCTTTACTGCTTATATTTGCAAATTGGTTTTAAAAATTATGGCACTTAATAAGAATGGAGTTTTAGGATGGGCTACTTTGATAATGATTATTATCGGAGTTGGCTTGATGGCTCTTGGAGCTTATAGATACACAGACGTAGGATTTGGCTTTGCAGCTATAGGATTAGGTTTTTTTGCCATTGCATGGGTTTTCAATGCTCTTAAAGGTAGAGTGTAATTGAAAGAGGTGATTCACTTTAGGGATATGAATACGTTGCGCTATAGACTCATACTTGGACTTGCGGTCTTGAATCTTGTTTTAGCAGGAGTTTTCTTTTTTAACAACCTAAAAATTTATAGTTCCATTTTTGCTCTTATAGCGGTAACCTTATTCTATGTCAATAGTTTTGAGGGTTTTTCCACTCGCAACTCAGTTTCTTACAGTCTTCAATCTATTACCATCAAATTAGCAGGTAAGAAAACATTTGGCTTTACCTTTAAAGAATTAGAAAAATTAGATCTTTCGGATAAAGGTCTTTACATAAAATCGAAAGGGATGGAAGCTGTGACGCTTTCGCAGAAGCGGTATGAAAACAATTCTTTAATCCAACTACATCAAATTTTAAATGAAAAAAGCACATTAAATGAGCGACGATAAACAAGTTATTTTTTCCATGTCAGGTCTTTCTAAAACCTATCAAAGTACTGGAAAACAAGTATTAAAAAACATCCATCTTAGTTTTTTCTATGGTGCAAAAATTGGTATTCTAGGTCTTAACGGTTCTGGTAAATCTACATTGATGAAGATTATTGCCGGGCTGGAGAAAAATTATCAGGGTGATATAAATTTTTTACCTGGGTATCATGTAGGTTACTTGGAGCAAGAACCCTTGCTGGACGATACAAAGACGGTGATGGAAATTGTAAGAGAAGGTGTGGCAGAAACTGTAGCTGTTCTGGATGAATACAACAAAATCAACGACGACTTCGGACTGGAAGAAGTATATACCGATACGGATAAGATGGAGAAATTGATGAATCGTCAGGCGATTCTTCAAGATAAAATAGATGCATTAAACGCATGGGAATTAGACACCAAGCTAGAAATAGCTATGGATGCATTGCGCACGCCACCGGGTGATGCAGAAATTAAGAACCTCTCTGGTGGGGAACGACGCCGTGTAGCACTTTGCAGATTATTATTGCAACAGCCAGAAATTCTATTACTCGATGAGCCTACCAACCATCTTGATGCAGAATCTGTATTGTGGTTAGAACAACATCTCTCTCAATATAAAGGAACAGTAATCGCCGTGACTCACGATAGGTACTTTCTAGATAATGTTGCGGGATGGATTTTAGAACTAGATCGTGGTGAAGGAATCCCTTGGAAAGGAAATTACTCCAGTTGGTTAGAACAAAAAGGAAACCGTCTTGCTAAGGAAGAAAAAACAGAGTCTAAACGACAGAAAACCCTACAACGAGAATTGGATTGGGTACGTCAAGGAGCCAAAGGAAGACAGACCAAGCAAAAAGCACGTCTTAGTAATTATGACAAACTTTTAAACGAGGATCAAAAAGCCAAAGAAGAAAAGCTAGAGATCTACATTCCTAATGGTCCACGTTTGGGAACAAATGTAATTGAGGCAAATGGAGTGAGCAAAGCATTCGGTGATAAGTTGCTTTATGAAGATTTGAATTTTGTATTACCACAAAACGGTATTGTAGGAATTATAGGTCCTAACGGAGCTGGTAAAACCACGATCTTTAAAATGATCATGGATCAAGAAAAGCCAGATAAGGGCTCTTTTACGGTAGGAGAAACAGTGCAACTTGCTTATGTGGATCAAGATCACTCTAATATAGATCAAGAGAAGTCTATCTGGGAAAATTTTGCAGATGGTCAGGACATGATTATGATGGGGGGAAAAATGGTAAATTCAAGAGCTTATTTAAGCCGCTTTAATTTCTCAGGCAGCGAGCAAAATAAAAAGGTGTCCGCACTTTCTGGTGGTGAGCGCAATCGCCTGCACTTAGCTATGACACTCAAAGAAGAAGGAAACGTTCTATTGCTTGACGAACCGACTAACGATCTTGATGTAAACACATTGAGAGCACTGGAAGAAGGACTTGATAATTTTGCCGGTTGCGCGGTGATTATCTCGCATGATAGATGGTTCTTAGATAGAGTATGCACCCATATTATTGCGTTTGAAGGAGATTCACAAATTTTTTCTTTTCAAGGTAGTTTTACCGAGTATGAGGAAAATAAAAGAAAACGTCTAGGGGATCATGCTCCTAAAAGAATACGTTATAAAAAGTTGACTAGAGACTAGAACTGCACCTTTTTATCATAAACTCCATAAAGGAGTTCAAAAACTCCAATGGTATTCAAAACCATTGGAGTTTTTATTTTCAGGACAAAACAAGTCGTTTATGATAGATCACAAATCAAATTCTTTAACCGCATTTAAAAGCAAATTGTTATGCTCTATCCTATTATCTGCATTAAAAGGTGCTGGCGTTTCTGAACAATATATAGGAATAAGGGTAAAAAGCGTAGAGATAAGGGTCCATCATTTTAGAGTAAAAACCAACAACGACTCTGTCGGTAAATGGTAGCTGATAGGCGTTTTTTTTAATCGTAGGAGCATTATTTAAGGGGATATTTCTTATTTCTTATAAAGAAGAAACCGTCAAGTGGAACCTGATTATTACTTTCAGACCTGTAAGCGTAGGATCGTAATTTATGTGTAACACTCATTTTAATTCCAAATACCGGTATCATAAATGGGTTGTTTTTTTTATTTTAACAATACGAAAACACAAGTATAGTCATCGTTAGGATTTCATTTTTCAGGGATGGAAAAATAAAAAAAGCTTGTGCGGAACTCGGTTCGGTAAAATAATTTATAAGGGTATTTGGTGCTCCATATCATATAAGAGGCTTTTTTTTAGAGGATCATCCCAGAAATTTGCTTGAGCGAATTGTCAGGGAGCGGCTAGTTGTCGGGGAACGTATAGGTAAAGAGAGCCTTTTTTATTCCCAAATAAACCTTATTCCATGATCCATTCTTCTTTATAGAGTAGCGCTTTAGTGAAATGATCGTAAATTAAAGGAAATTCATTTTTAAAATCTGCGTTCGATTCAAAGTAATATTCTGATAATACGGCCATGAATTCGTATTGGTTTGTAAAGGCATAATTTCTAAAGAATCTGGTAGTGTCTAGTTTGCTGCGCACTTCTGGCTTCATCAACTCTTTGAGAATTTTATTTGTAAACTTTTTGAAACGAGCAGCATCAATACCGCTACTGTGGTCACTTTCAAAATGCATTACATGAGTAAATTCATGTATTCCTAGGTGTAGATTATCTGTGGTAATATCCATGCCTTCTTTAAAATCTTTCCAAGAAATAGCAAGGACTTTAGCTAGTGGGTTGAACTCTCCTTTATGTAAGGCTTTATTTGTGGGGCTCATAAACGCTTCTGGAAATAGTAAAACGGTTTGCAGCATAGAATTCAAATAATTACGACGCCCGAAATTCAATCTACAGGCTACGCATGAAATGAGAACCACTTGTTCGTCAGTTACGGCACCTTTGTACCTGTTTTTAAAGTCCTTGTCTGCGATAAAGGCAGCCACGCGATGTTCGAATTGCTTCTTATAGGCGTTAGAAAGATATGTATAAAAAGGGTATGTTTCTAGAACTTGTTTTCGCGAAAGATTTAATTTTCGATAACTAAATAACTGCCTGTACCATAAAAAGTCACGCCTTCTTTGAAGGCCTCGTAAAATAATGTGAGCAAAAATAGTTAAGAATCCCAGACCAACTGCTGCAAAAACATAAGGGGCCATCCACTGCGCATTATTGTCAATTAGTATGGAAATAAAAGGGCTAATCGCGAGACATAAAAATGCTTAAAATATACCAGAATAAAAGCATTAATGCAGAGAATAAACCTACTGCTGCGCCCACATATTGATCGGTGTCATACTTATGTACCAAATTAGAGGTTTGATAAAGAATGGATCCTGCCGCTAGAACGACCATAGCGCCACTAAATAAAAGTCCCAAGTCAAAACCGAAAAGCATTCCGGCAATAATGACTCCTATCGCAATGATAAAGCCCACTGCAAGAATACTTCTTAGAAAAGAAAAATCTTTTTTAGTAACTATAACTACGGCACTTAAAGCAGCAAATAATGATAAGGTTACCGCAGCTGCCTGACTTAATAAATTACTACCTTCTTGATCTCCATAAAAAGCTTGGTAATTTAATGCCATAGATATAAGGGGTAAAAAAATAAGGGCATAAGCGGCCACAATAAGTCCAAGGCCTAAGTATTGCTGGTTGTGATCATGAGAAGTATGTGCCATTTTCTCAGCATAAGAGGTAGCCCACATAAAAGCACCTAAAACTAGCAGCCAAGTCCATCCTTGAGCCAAACTAGCCATCAAATCTACTAGAGGTTGCACTTGTAGTAAAAACGCTTCTACTACTATAAAAAGAAGCACCGCTGCGGCTACATGGCCATAGGTCTTCTTATAAAAAGCAGCTCTTACTTCGTCAGTTACACTAGATAGCGCTTCAAAAGGTTGATCGTAATGGGATAAGTTGTCTCGATTCATAATTAAAAAATAAAAGTAAAGATACTAGTTATGTAGAAGTTTAAACGTTAAGGAATCATTTAAATTATTGCCTTTGAAAGGTTTTTTATGTGTTGCTATTTTTAGTGTTAGCATTTCTTTTAGCTAAAGGATAGGACGCTATAAATACCTGATAGGTCTCCTTTTTAAAAGAACTGTTGTAATCGCTTGATTTTATGTAAACAGTTGTATTTTTTATTTTGGCAGCGCATCGATTGGCACTTCTTTTAAAACAATTATTTTTGTGTTCATTAAACTATTGTGTTTTAAGAGCGTCATAGCAGTGTATGAGTAAAATACCAGACGAAGAAATTATTCCCTTGATCCTTGAAAGGTCTACGACTAATCAAGGGTTCCGTTTGTTAGTTGCTCAATATCAGGAGCAGCTTTACTGGCAAATTAGAAAAATGGTTTTTGTTCATGACGATGCTGACGATGTGTTGCAAAACGTTTTCATCAAAATATTCAAAGGAGTAAAAAACTTTAAGGGAGAAAGTAAATTGTCCACGTGGATGTTTAGAATAGCTTACAATGAAAGCATCACTTTTCTTAAGAGAAAAGAGAAAAGCCTGCAGCTATCTTCTCAAGAATTGCAAGATCATCTAATGGAACAATTAGAAGCGGATGTCTATTTTACCAGTGATGAAATTGAGCTGGCGCTCAAAAAGGCGCTGTCTCAATTGCCAAACAGACAACGCGAAGTTTTTAATTTAAGGTATTATGACGATCTTAAATTTAAGGAAATAGCTGCGATTTTAGACTTAAGTGAAGGAGCGGTAAAAAGCACCTATCATATCGCAGCAAAGAAAGTGGAACAATATGTAAAAGTTAATTAAACTAAATGATTTTATAAGTGTCATAAAAATATGAAGAAGAACAGCATATATAATACAGCAGGTTTTAAAGTGCCCGATGGTTACTTGGATCAACTTACAGATCGTGTGTTACAAAACACCCAGAATCATGAGCTAGAAGATCATGCGGGTTTTAAAATGCCAGAAGGATATTTGAATGTGCTGGAAAATCGCATTATGAGCCAAATAGCGACGGATACCAAGGTGATTCCATTACCAACTTCTAGGCCTATGCAGTGGTTCTATCCATTACTTGCCGTAGCGGCTCTTTTTATAGGCTTTATTGCTATAAATGGCCTGTTTACTGATAACAAAACAGATCAAATTACCTTTGCAGATTTAGAAGATCAAGAAATTTCTGATTACCTAGTAGACGCAAATTTTTTGCAAGATGATGAATCTGTAGCTTTGCTGTTTGCCGATAATAGCATCTTAAGTGAAATTAGAATAGAACAGAATATAACAGATAATGAGCTCTTTGAATACCTTATGGAAGAGGCTACATGGAATCAAATAATTACAGAATGAGATATATAATCATAACCTTAGTGTTTCTTTGCTCTCTAGCAATAAAAGCTCAAAATATCGATAACAGGAGGATTCATAAAGATCGTAAAAATGAGATGAGAGATAAGATCAAAGCACTTGCTGTCGCACATATCACAAAGGAATTAGATCTAAATACAGAAGAGGCACAACAATTTTGGCCTCTGTATAACGAGGTGAAAGATGAACGTGATAGGTTGGAAAAAGTAAAGAAACAACTTATTAGAAAGTTAGAAAGTGAATTTGATGACATGACTGAAAAGACAGCATCCTCTTATGTAGATCGAATGGTCGCGATAGATAAAAGAATTAGCGCTACGAACCTTGATTATAAGCATGACGACATAATCAAAGTAATTGGCGCAAAGAGATTTCTCAAATTAAAAAAAGCCGAAATGGATTTTAAGCGGAAAATGATTAAAGAATATAGAGACCGTAAACCTAGAGAATAATTGGTTCGAGTTCGTACAATGAAAATTCCTTTCTGTTACTTCAGAACGGAATTTTTGATTTAATTATTCTAAATAAAAGGGGATTTGTAAATTGATAGTTATTTAATTCCATTCTGTTTTGTTTAAAAACATCTAGTGTCTATTTTTAACCCATAAAAAACCAAAATGAAAAAAATAATATTAATTCTATCCTTAGCATTCATTGCAAGTTGTAACCAAGGTCAAAACGCAGCTGCAGATTCAAGTGATGACCCTATTAAAAACGGTGATATCTATAAAAATTACGTGCAGGCCTATAACGACTATGCGTATTGTAAAATGGAACGTCCACAGATTACTACAGACTTTATGGACAAGAAGATTACCAAGGAAGAGTTTGCAGCTGCCTTGGAACGCAATAATAAAACCTGTACGATAAAAAAAGACATCTTTAATAAATACTACCAACTACTGGAAGCTGAATATGATAAAGCCGCAGTGGAACATAAAATTATGGAAGAATAGTTAGAATCGAATGCTCTTCATTTCATTAGTGATGCTTATTTCTGTATCGCAACACATTCATTTTCAAATTATAAAACTACTTCATTTAAGGAATGCTCCATTTAGATAACCATCTGATTGGAGCATTTTTTGTTATTTCGTCTTTTTGAATATCATTTTCAAAAACTGTATAGCTGCACTAGGTCAATAGCAGCTTAGTTTAAAACCTCTTTTATTTACAAATTCAAATCAGGATACAGTGATGCCAATTCCTCTTTAACCTTAGCTATAAGTTGTTGATGTGTTGCTACATCACTAGCTTTATGGTTGGATAGGTTTCTGTATTTTTCGATAGCTTTTTGTTTGGGTAACGTGTTGTTGTTCATTCCGCTTTCGCGAAAGCGGGACCATATAAAATCAATACCCAATTCATTAAGATGTAACATATCACGAGCATAAAAACGGTAATCCCTCAACTCATCCATAGCAATTTCATAAGCTGGAAAATAACTGGCATTTGTCACATCTATTTGATTCTGAATCGCTTCATGTAGACGTGATTTACTGCGTTGATTTTCGATAAATCCGTCTTTAACATGACGCACTGGAGATAAGGTATACGTTATAGAAACATCAGGATTGATCTGTTGTGCCAACTCAGAAATGAGCTTTAAATCTAAAGTCATAGCTTCTATAGAAAGCAGTTCTTTTTTAAATACATGTTGAGGTTGTTTATGACAATTAGCGACGATGATATCTTTTTCTATATGTCTATAAACCCAGGCAGTTCCTAAAGTGAGGAATAGATGTGTGGCAGTTTTTAAAGAAGCTCGGAGTTCATGAAGCGCATTATTAAGATTCAAAACCAATTGTTCAGGATGCTTAGAATTTAAATCAGAGTGACAGAAATAAGAATAGTGATTTGTGCAGTCTTCTAGAGTGAAAATTTGATTTTTAATGGCCCTTTGTACAAGGATTCTCAAACTCGTAGAATTAAACACAATCCCAAACGGATTTACCGCTACTTCAAAACCGTAAAAGTTCAACTTAGAACCTATATGTTCTGTAAAACAACTTCCCAACAAAAGCATCTTAGAATTGTAATCTATAAGTAAAGGCAAGTTAGTAATAGGAACTGGTGTGGAAAGTTTCATTCAAGAGGTTAAACTATGAATTATAAAGGTACGATGATCTGTTTTAAATTGTCTATTCAGAAAACAAGCTGCGGAGAATTTTGCGGTACAACTATTCGACACGAATAAGATCTATTCCAAATTTATGATGGATTTCTTCTTATTTTTTGATTTCACACACCACATTAACACATCTCCTCCGCAGCACTAAGAGCAGCATCTATTCCAGCAGTATTCTTTCCGCCAGCAGTGGCAAAATGAGCCTGACCGCCGCCGCCGCCTTGAATGTGCTTTCCTAATTCACCTACTATTTTACCAGCATCGAGGCCTTTCTCCTCAACAGTATTCTTACTTAGAATTACGGTAAGCGTTGCTTTGTCTCCATTATTTGCTCCTATAATTAAGAAAAGGTTTTCCATTTCTCTTTCTATATCAAAAGCCAGTTCTTTTATCGACTTTGCATCCAGATCTGTTTTTGTAGCGATAAAGTTTATTCCATTGATGTTTTTTGCACTCGCTATTAAATCGCCTTTTAGGTCTCCTGCTTTGGCTTTTAATAATTGTTCTATTTCTTTTTTCAAAGAAGCATTCTCCTCTTGAAGCGCAGCAATGGATTCTGCCGGTTTTTTTGTTGGATTCTTTAAGAGGCTTTTTATCTCATCAAAGCTCTTAGATTGCTCTGTAAAGAAATCTTTGATAGCATCGTTAGAAATGGCTTCTATACGACGTATTCCGGAGGCTACGGCACTTTCACTGGTGATCTTAAAATGCCAGATGTTTGCTGTATTTTTTACATGAGTACCACCACAAAGTTCTTGACTCTCACCAAATTTAATGGTACGTACTACATCTCCATATTTCTCCCCAAACAGTCCAATAGAACCTTCTTTTATAGCGTCTTCATAGGTATTGCTGCGATTTTCTTGAAGCGGTAATTGTTCTTTAATACGGGCATTTACAAAGTTCTCGATCTGAACCAATTCTTCGGTACTTACCTTAGAAAAATGAGAGAAGTCAAATCGCAAGCTAGCACTGCGCACCATAGAACCTTTTTGTTCTACGTGAGTTCCTAAAACTTTACGTAGTGCTTGATGTAGTAAATGGGTAGCAGTATGATTGGAAGACGTGCGCTCTCGCTGGCCTGTATCAACCATAATTTTATGAGTGCCGCCTATTTCTTTAGGCAGGTTTTTAGTGATATGAACGGTCTGTCCGTTTTCTTTTTTAGTATCAATGATGTAGACCGTATCACCAT
>NZ_JBLIGN010000022.1:0-36001 GCF_047636915.1 Nonlabens sp.
AGCAAATGTTACGGGTGCAAATTTTAACGCGTATAAAATTAAAAAGAAACATCTGAAAATTCTCAAGTCTTGGTGTTTTGAGTATATAAATCCAGTGTATGCGATTTAAGTATTTGCTTGCTATTTTTTCTATATTCTAATTCCGATTGTAATGGAAGCTTATGTGTGATCTTTTTGCTTCCTTTTTTATTTTGAATGGCAGCAAGAGTATTTAGTTTTTTTAAATAATGCCGTCTACTTTCAGAACGTTCTCATCTATTGAGAGACCAGTATTTAAAAACTTTAAAATTCCAAATAGGTATTGATGTGGTGAAGCATAAGTGGCGCTTTTTTCGAAAACGCAAAAATTAACATTTCCTAATTGAAATAAAAAGAACTCCTTTACGACCTATAGCTTGTAGGTTTGTTTTATAAATAAGCACCTGTCATCATTAATAATGATATAATAAGTAACTAATTATGTTAAAACGCACCAATATTGAAGATAAACTCAAAAAGTCTAAGGCCAAAATGTTTAAAGGCACTGATATTCTTGAGCAGGTAACGGCTATATTGAAGGAAGAAGATAGAAGGGAAGATGCTATTATGGCACGGATGAAGAGTCCACAGAAACCTACTCCTCGAAATCATTTTAATATTGACCTACTGGAAACAGACCGCATTTATCACGTAGACCAAATTAGAGATATTTGTGTGACGTATAGGCTGCGCTTTCTAGACACTAAATATTTTAAAAATGAAATTCCTTATGAAGCTTTGATGAAAATCAAGCAGATGGAAAAGGAACATCATATTGAGATGCGTGGTTTTAAAATCGTCGCACCGTCAAAATTATTTAAATTAGAAGATGCAGATGATCCATTGCTTTTTGCACCTATAGGAAACGGTTACTTTTACCTTATCCACAAATGGGGAAATGATTTAAATGCCTTTAGGAAAATATGGGCATGGAATTTTAAAACATTTGAAAATTTAATTTTTTCAACTGTTGTGGTAAGTCTACTTGCGGCTTATTTGATCCCTAATGGCATCTTTGCTAAGAATCCAACAGGAGTAGAGTTTTTACTCATATTCTTTTTTACATTTAAGTCGATTGCCGCTATGGTCTTGTATTATTCTTTTGCTGCAGGTAAAAACTTCAACACGGCGATTTGGAATTCCAAATATTTTAATGCATAAATAGTTTGCCTTTACAAACTGTATTATATGAAGCGCTCCTAGTTTATTCTAGGGAGCGCTTTTTATTTATCTTTACATTTATAAAAAAGTATTATGGCAGTAAGAAAAAGAAATCCAATTCTAGGCGGTGTCATGGCAGCTGCGTTTATAGGTTTTGGAGGTTGGAGATTATTCGATCACTTTGTGTTAGAAACACCTATGGAAATGCCTTATATCATTTTAGGTTTTGGAGTTTTTGTTTACGGAATTTACCTCGTATATGCTTTAATTACTCAAAAAGATGTCTGAACCTAGTTCAAATAAGCGCAATTATACCATCCTACTTTCTATAGTTTTTGTAGGTATAGGTTCGTGGAAATTGTATGATAAATTCGTTCAAGATAAAGAGGTAGACAGTTATCAGTGGATACTTGCTGCAGGGCTTGTGGTGTTCGGTGCTTATCAATTGATCGGATTGAAGAAGAAATAAGGTTGATAAGACATTCCTTGTCTGTATTTATTTTTAAAGGCCCTTACAAGCGGTAATAAAAATAACTTTTGATCTAGCTTTCGATTAACATTCGTAAATAGCTGGCTCTTTGGTAGCCTTCGACAGGTATCGTTCAGGATCTTTAGCTACATCTCCAATCTGTGCTGTGTTCTTCCCTTCATAATTTTTAATATTTTTATTAAGGGAGTATAGGAATCGAAGTGTCTAATCATCCGCTTTTCCGATTAAAACGCTTGGTGCTTACCTGTAGCACTCGCGATTGCCTTTCGTTTTAAAACTTCCAATCCTTGGAAGCAGTCTGTTTAGGAAAGGAGCGGTAATATTTAGTTATCCTATCGCTGCAGAGTAGCATCGTTTGAAATATTTCAAAAACTAATAGCTCAGGTGTTTTCTTCCGATTACTTTCCAGATTAGAGAACTGTCCCACTTTTGCTCAGCTTATCCTATCTGGAGTATGTCGATTAACTCAGCATAAATTTATATAAGTGTAAAAGTAAAGACCATAAAAATAGGACCATAGCGAAACCGAATTACTTGTTCCTTTAGAGAAATGTACAACAGGATAATAAGTTCGTAAGGCTGGAATCTATCACAAAAATGACCCGCTGAATTTCCTTATCAACCTACTTAGACAAATTAAGCACTATCAAATTTAGTTTGGTTTTACAGGGTGGTGCTGTTTATCTAATAGGATTTAACAAAAAAATCGCTTTACAAATCTTGATTTGCAAAGCGATTTTTAAATTTATCTAATACCTAATCTAAAACTTTTGTTTTATAGCTGCCATTTTAATGGCTGCTACAGCTGCTTCACTGCCTTTATTGCCATGAACACCACCGCTTCGAGCGACAGATTGTGCATGCGTATCATCTGTTAAAACACAAAAGATAACGGGAATTCGAGAGCTATTAAGGTTTAAATCTTTAATACCGCTGGTGACCCCTTGACAGACAAAGTCAAAGTGAGCAGTTTCTCCGCGTATCACATTACCTATAGCAATGATAGCGTCTAGATCTTTACGTAGTTTACTGTTTTTAACAGGGTAACTTGTGTGTTGCATATTCTTGCATCCATATATAAGTTCAAAGGATCCCGGAACATTCATACGAAAAATACTCTGTGCATCTATGCCACAATCTAATAAAGTCTCTTGAGCGCCCTTAAAAAGATTTTCAGTAATATCATCATTCCATTCAGAAACAACGATTCCTATGCGCATGTTTGTAGCGTCTGGAAGACTGCTTTTGTCATATTGCGATAAATCTTTTCCTACTGTTGCCATTATGTATTAGTTAGAAGCTGCTTTTGCTTGGCCTAAAAGAACTTGAGCTGTTTTAATTTCATCAGCATCTGGATAGTTTTCTTCAATTCTTTCTAATGCAGTCACAGCAGTACTATTATCTCCAGTTGTTAGGGCTACTTGTGCAGCCTTAAGAAGGTATTTAGGAGTAGAGTATTCATTTACATTAGCATTTGCAGCATCCATATAGTAGGAAACAGCATCGCCAGCTTGACCAGCTTGTACAAGAGCGTCACCTATTCCAGCTTTTGCGATAGCCTTTAACACAGTATCACCACCGTCATAAGCCTTCAGGTAATCGATAGCTTTTTGCAGTTGGTCGCCGCCTATATTAAGATAGGCCATTCCAGCTTGGTAAGTAGCAAGATTTCCTGCGTCAGTTCCTTTATATTCTTCGGCAAGTTTTATAAGTCCGTATTTTCCATTTGCGCCTTCTAGTGCCACTCCGTATAGAGAGTCTTTTTCTTTACCCGTAGAATTAACTGCGAGGTCATAGTACTTGTTAGCTTCACTAGATTCTTCGATAGCCACTATTTCTTGAGGTTGCGCTACAAATTGATTATAAGCCCACGCTGTCGCAGATCCTATAGCGATAAGAGCAACTATTATAATTAAAGCTTTTTGGTTTTTCTCTAACCATTGTTCTGCCTTATTTGCGCCTTCGTCAAGGGTGCTAAATACTTCAGCAGTAGTTGATTCTGAATCATCAAAAAGTTGGTCATTATCTTCTTTTTCCGGTTTCGTTTTCGGTTTGTATCCTCTTTTGTTATAAGTAGCCATAATTGTCTTTAATTGAAAGCGCAAAAATATAATTTTTATCCATATATAAAAATGTGTGAAAGCTTTATTCTCTACCTTTTGTTAGGTTAAGTTTGCAATACGTCTATTAAGAGGTTGATTATTCCGCTTTCGCGAAAGTAGAACAATCACAAAAACCTATATTACAATTAGTTATAAAAATATTCATGAAACTTAATTCTATAAGTCTTATTAATTATAAAAGCTTTTCTTCGGCCGATTTTGAGTTTGATGATAAGATTAATTGCTTTGTAGGGAACAATGGTGTAGGAAAAACCAACGTTTTAGACGCGATTTACCATCTTGCGTTCGCAAAAAGCTACTTTAATCCCATCACAGTACAAAATATCAAACATGACGAAGAGTTTTTTGTTGTGAATGGTAATTTTATTAAAAATGATCAGGAAGAAAAGATCGTAGTCAGCGCAAAAAAAGGAGTCAAACGCGTAGTAAAACGCAATGGTAAAATTTATGATAGGATCAGTGAGCACATAGGTTTGATTCCCTTAGTTATTATTTCTCCTACGGATCGTGATTTGATTATTGAAGGAAGCGATACGAGACGCAAATTTCTAGATGGGGTTATTTCTCTAAGTAATTCCTTGTATTTGAATAAATTGATCAACTACAACAAGTTGCTTCAGCAGCGTAATGCTTTGCTTAAATATTTTTATATCAATCGCACATTTGACAGTGATGCTCTTGCAGTATACGATGAGCAACTCATAGCTTTGGGAGGTTATATGCACAGTACGAGAACGTCTTTTTTAAAATCATTCACTCCTATTTTTAAGAAATATTATCAGCAAATTTCTCGTTCTGAAGAAGCTGTTGATATTTATTATAAAGCCGACTTTAACAACACAAACCCTGCTCTTGTTTTAAAAAATGCTCAACAAAAGGATTTGCAATTGCAATATACAAGCGTAGGAACTCACAAAGATGATTTGTTGTTCCTATTGGACAATCATTTGGTAAAGAAATTTGGTAGTCAAGGACAACAGAAGAGCTTCCTTACTGCTTTAAAATTAGCACAGTTTGAATTTATAAAGCAAGAAAGTGGAACGGTTCCTATTTTGCTTCTCGACGATATTTTTGACAAACTTGATGAATCTCGAGTATCTCAAATAATTGATATGGTAAATGATGATCAATTCGGTCAGTTATTTATAAGTGATACCCATCCAGAAAGAACCGAAGCCGTCATTAAACAAACCGAGCAATCGTATAAAATCTTTAAGTTATGAAAAAAATTAGCTGCTTATGGCTGACTATTCTGTTGATTTCTTGTTCGACCAACGAAGAAAAGATAAAGACCCTAGAAGGTTATTGGAATATCGATGAAGTCATTTTATCTGATGGAACTGAGCGTGAATTCCCTTTTTCCAATCATATGGATCATTTTGAAATAGATGGATTTAAAGGTGTCAAAAATCGAGTAAGTCCCAGATACAATGGTAGCTTTGTATCTTATGGAAATCCTATTTATTTTCAATGGGAAGAAAAAGAAGGCGATTTATGGCTTACCTTTCAAGAAGGAGCCGGTTCTTATACTCAAAAAGTAAAGGAAGCTACAAAGGAAACCTTAGTCTTGCTTCATGAAAATGGAACACGATACACCTACAAAAGATATGCACTCAATGAGGAACAATAAAAAAGAGGACTTTGCACGCATGAGCGATGTGCTAAGTGATTTTAAAGCGCAAAGCAAGCTGCAAAAAGGGTTTGAGAAGGTAGACGTAGAAGGTGCTTGGAAAGCTGTTATGGGAACTGGTGTGACTAATTATACCACACAAATTAAGTTTACTTCTGGAACCTTATTTATAAATCTTTCTTCTTCAGTTTTAAGACAAGAATTGCTTTACGGTCGTGCAAAAATCATCAAGAATTTAAATGATCATTTAGGTAGAGAGATGATTGAGAAATTAGTATTGAGGTAGCGTTCGCTAATTTAAATTAAAGTAATTAGCCTTATTTGAACTGAACAGGAGCACTATCTACCTCTTCACTGGCTTTTATTGATCTATCTCGAACCATCTGTTTTTTAAAAATACGTTCATAGAGCTCTTGAAGACTATTGAAATCGATCCTGTATTGCAATCCCAAGCCTTGGGTATAGTCCTCTTGCTGCCCCAATTGTTGCAGCGTGTTTTCTCTATTAAATAATTTCAAACGCAAGGTGCCATCTTCATTGATTAGGAATTCTATCTCTACATTTCCGATAACTGCTCGCTCGCTGGCACTTGTGGATCCTACAGGAACTCCTAATTTACCATTGATCAATACACGGTCTGTTATTTGTGTGCTTAAAGTAATTCCAAAACGATCGGAACGTTGCAAATCCGAGTTTGGATTGCGTTCAGAAGCCTCATAACTGACACCAAAGTCAAATTTACTATCTTCTCTACTTACAAGGTCATTCACAATTCCTGTAACACTTTCTACTACGTTTCCCGTAACCGCATTCTGCCCTATACTGTTAGGGTTGTAAAAAGAGCCCATGCTAACTAGTGATAAGGCTTGTAGCTGTCTTTGTGCTTTATCATCTAATCGGTATTGCAACTCAGAGCTTACAACAGAGTTCGTATTAGGGAATCTAATGAAAAATTCAGGGTCAAAAAAACTAAGGTCACCTTGTAGTTTGGTCAGCACATCTACAGGAATTTGAGCATTCAAGTTTGGGTTATCAAGAAGTATGGATGGATTTGCTCTGGTTTTATAAACGGCTTCTACATCTATGTTGGCATTAGTAGGATCGCCGTTCCAGTCCATCGTTCCACCGGGTTCTATAATAAAGTTTTTGTTTACTATCCCAGCATACTTAAAATTGTAAATTCCTTCTGTAACTATAAAGTCACCGTTCATAATAAATTTACCTGTGGTGTTGATTTCTAAAAGCAAATTCCCAACGCCACGCCCGCGTATGTAACTACCATTAGTAGGGTCTACAGTTATTTCTACTTCGGCCTCTGGAGTTACTTGAAGTTCAAATCTTAATTCCAGCCCACTTACCTTATCTATGATGAATGTTTCCCCAGAGATGCGTGCCTTTTTTTCTTCTGGACTCAAGAAATATATAGCAGAGGTGTCTCCTAAAGATTCTCCGTCATCGATAGGCACTTTAAAAACAGTCTCCGCTCCAGTGGCAGCGATTACATTAATTAATAACCCATCTGTAGGGCCAGTAATCGTTGCCTGACCATTTATAAAAGCTGTTCCATAATACAAGGCATCTGGTGTTAATTCTGTGTCTAGAGCAAGCAGTCTCTCTGACTCTATATTTAGATCAAGATCCCAAAAACCAAAATTCTTATGATTGATTGCACCAGATAATGTACCTTTAGTCCTGTATTTCGTATCCTTGAGCTGTAAATTTTTAAAATCAAATGACGTTGATGTGACTGTTATTTGTGAATTATTCTCCAGATCAAAATCAGTATTGAGGTAAGGAATACGCAAACCAGCATTGTTTAATTGGAGAGAACCATTAATATCAGGCTTGCTCAACGTTCCTGTAATTTTTGCTTGTCCAGAGGTTAAACCTCTTATGTTATCGAGCACCTCTCCACCTAGAGGACTTAAAGCAACTAAATTGAAATCTTTAAAAACTGCGTTTACATTGATCTGGCTATTTCCTTCACTAGTGTTGATGCTTCCAGTAGCAGTAAATGTTTTTTGCAGGTCATCTTTTAACTCTGCGCTTACATTGTAAAGACTCAAATCTTCATTACCAGTAATGGATAGGTCAAAATCACCTAATGGAGTTTCATTGACTTCAAATCCTTTTACGGTAAGCTGACTAGAAGGTGAATAATTGCCATTTACTTGTTGCAAGGATAAAACTCCATCAATATGACCTTTGAGTTTTAAACTATCAATAGGAGAGGTAATGCTAGAAACTTCAACATCTTTGAAATCTAAATGAAGGTCTTTGGTCTCCTTATTAGTAATATCTCCTGCGAGCGTCACCAACTCTTCTTCATGACTTGCTATCAAGCTATCGAGTCTAAATGTTTTAAAATCATGATCAAATTTTAATTTTACATCTTCATCTGTCTTGTTTAAAAACCATTTTTTACCTTGGAAAATCACATCGCTTTTTCTTATACCGATAACAGATTCATTCTTATTATTTATGGTATGATAAAAGCTAAGGTTAAATTTGTCAGTATCTCTTGAGGAGCTTTTAAATTTAGTACGGAAGAGCAGCGTATCTTTATTAGTAACATTAATAAGTTGAAAATCGGCTATATTATAAATGCTGTTTTTAACGCCATCAATTTTAATAAATGTATTAAATAATGGATTTTGGTTATTGATTTGAACATTGACTTTGTCGAGTGCTATATCGTAAATTTTAATATTGGGTGATCTAAAAGTCATGCGGAACTGTGCTTCATTGCTAGCTACCTGCCCTTTTAGAATGGTATTTTCGCCTAGAGCTATGTCAGGGAAAATGAGATCTACTAATTTATCATAAATTTTAAATTCATAATTTAGGTACTGATTCTGCGTGATGTTTTCTGATTTGTAATTCGTGTACACATTGCCAATACTGTTTTTAAACAATTCTGGAATTTCTGCAATCTTAAAAACACCAGAAAGTTCTCCTTCTATAATGTCAGTGCTATTAATAGATATAAATCGCTCTTTATTTTCAAAGCTGGAAGCGATACGGAAGTCATTAAAAATATAATTATCGTTAGGGTTTTTATAGCTGGCATCTGTGATATCTATGGTGCCTTCGGCATCATCTAATGTGGTACCTTTCATTTTCATAACTACCTCTCCTTTAAGAATGGCGATAGAATCGCGCTTAAAGAGATTAATAGCGTTTAAATCGGCATAGTTAATTATAGCCTTGAAGTCGTAGGTATTTACGGCGGCGCTAAGATCTGCAAGACCGTCAAAATCCATTCGAAGATTAGGATCATTTACAGACACCTTACCATTAAAAATTGGCTTTTTGAATTTGCCGTTTACATTAATATTACGATAAGAATAGTCATTGAAGTCTAATTGAGCTATGTTTCCTTTAAGTGAGGCATAGGCATTTTCAGGATCAAAACCACGTCCATTTAAATCGAGATCCAGCGTTACTTTACCAACTTCTTTCAGACCAAATAAAGAGCCTAGATCAACACGTTGTAGTTTTATATTTCCATTATATGCAATGTTACCACTTCGTATATCCTTTAGAATTAGATTTGAATTAAAACTGCCTTTACGCGTAGTTCCTGATAATCTAGTAACCACCTTATTGGCATTCACACTTGCATAACCAGTAGCTTGTAAGGTGCCAAATTGATGTAGTTTTGATGGCAGTGTTTTTCCTAGGATATTAGGCAAGAATTTTTTAAGATCTGTGTTGCTTACTTGTAGGTTCTTAAAATCACCTTCCACATAGAAGTTTTCTTCATTTTCAATAAGATTTTTAAAATGCATTTTGCCATCTATACTGATGTCGCCAAGAGTGGTGGCTAGCATATCTTCTACAACAAAATCATTAAGGGTTCCCTTTAGGCGTCCTCTTAATTCCACATGGTCGTCCTCAACGATTTCATCATAGAATTTCCTGAGTTCATTAGTAGATAAATCTGCCTTTTTAATAATGAAATCCCAATCTACTTTTTGTATAAAATCAGCAAAGTCTTTTCTCTGGTATGATAATTTAAGGTCGCCTTCGATTAGAGAACCAGCAGTGTTGATGGCCAGTTTATTAGCTAGAATTTGAGTGGGTGTGTAAGAAAAAACAGTTTTGAGACTTTTAATCCTTAAGTTTTTAGTGCCATTTATATCGGATTTCATTACTCCAGTGTACATATCAAAGGAAGCATCTTCTATTATGGCACTTACATTGGAGCCTTCTATTTTTAATCCTTCAGATTGCAAATTAAAGTTTTTTGCCATGAAGGTTTCCGGATATTTCAGATTTTCATCGATGATGCTTATCCTTGAATTGCTAATATTTAAATCATCTGTAGTGAGCACAAATGGAGTCGTAGATGGGGTTTTACTTTTCCCAAATTTATTTAAAAATTGGTTTAGATTGTCATCTTCTTCCCCTTTGTATTTTTTCATATTGAGGTAGAATCCATCTATAGAAGTAGTCCCTAAATCTGGCTTTCCGGTGATCATATTCCCAAAACCTAGAATAGAAGATCTAAGTTCTTTAAAATAAATAACAGTGTCTTTACGGCTATCTAAAGCTTTTGATTCTCTAAGTACCACATCACCTGATAAGGAAATTTTTATGGATGTAATGGTTATATCTGTTCCGTATTCTTCGTTAAGATAAGAGGTAGTGTAATTTGCTGCAACGGTTTGAACGGCAGGAAATGAAAACGTAACTGCTATTATTATGAATAATAAAAGCAGCATTAGCAGGGTTTTCACCAGTATTTTAAGAAGTTTCTTAATCATGTATCGTTTACCTTTGCAATATTATCAATTTTTATGCCTTAAATCTCTAATGGATCCACAAATTTCTTACATTCTTGCTATTGAATCCTCCTGCGATGATACCGCTTGCGCTATTCTTAAAGATGATCAAGTCTTATCAAATGTCGTTGCTGGTCAGGAAATCCACATACAATACGGAGGAGTTGTCCCAGAACTGGCTTCTAGAGCGCATCAGTCTCATATTGTTCCCGTTGTAGATCAGGCACTAAAAAAAGCTGGTATTACAAAAAAAGACTTAACCGCTATTGCTTTTACCAGAGGTCCAGGACTTATGGGAAGCCTTTTAGTAGGTGCTAGTTTTGCCAAATCTCTCGCGCTTGCGCTTGACATACCACTTATAGACGTGCATCACATGCACGGTCACATTCTAGCGCATTTTATTAATGAGGGCCAAGAAGTACCTCAATTTCCTTTTCTTGGAGTAACTATAAGTGGCGGGCATACACAGATTATAAAAGTGACTGACTACCATAAAATGGAAGTCATAGGAACTACACAAGATGATGCTATAGGAGAAGCTTTTGATAAAAGCGGCAAGATGCTAGGATTGGGTTATCCAGCGGGTCCTCAAATAGACCAACTCTCTAAAAAAGGAGACCCTAAAAAGTTTCCCTTTCCAATTCCTAAAGCTCCAAACCTAAATTATAGCTTTAGTGGTTTTAAGACTGCTGTACTGTATTTTATACAACGAGAGGTAAAGAAGAATCCAGATTTTGTCAAAGAAAATCTGCATGATATTTGCGCTAGTATACAGCACACTCTCATTAAAATTTTATTTCAAAAGATTGAAAAAGCAGTAAAAGAAACCGGAATAAACACGGTAGCCATGGGCGGTGGTGTGAGTGCAAATTCTGGGATAAGGTTAAGACTCACTTCTTATAACCAAAAAGGATGGAACACCTTTGTTCCACCTTTTGCATACACGACAGATAACGCTGCTATGATAGGTATTTCAGGATATTTTAAATATTTAGATGGATATACTGCAGGAATGGAAATAACAGCTTCACCTAGAATATCGATGTAATGCAATTATTTTATTTTAATAACGTAACACCAGATGCTACTGTTCTCCAACTTGATAAAGAGCAGGCGAGACACATGACCAAAGCCTTGCGCAAGAAAGTAGGTGATTCCGTCCACATTACAGATGGAGTAGGTAATTTGTATGAAGGTGTAATAAGTCTTGTGACGAGTAATAAATGTAGTATTGATATCGCTTTCGCGAAAGCGTATCCTCAACCAGCTCAAAACTTACACATCGCCATAGCACCTACCAAAATGAATGACCGTATGGAATGGTTTCTAGAAAAAGCCACAGAAATGGGGATTTCAAAAATTACACCTTTGCTATGTGATCACAGTGAACGTAAAAAAATTAATAGAGACAGGTTTCACAAAATTTTAATTAGTGCTATCCAGCAAAGCAATCAGTTTCATATCCCCATAATAGAGGAGCTTACATCTCTGTCAGATTTTATAAAGACGCATATAACAGGGGTGAAGTGTATTGCTCATTGTGAAGATACCGACAAAAAAACCCTCGCCCAAATGATAGATAAAAGCAAAGACTTTACATTAATCATAGGTCCAGAAGGTGATTTATCTAGTCGGGAGATAGCCGCATCCTTAAAACATGGATTTACACCTACTTCTTTAGGAAATAACAGATTGCGTACTGAAACTGCTGGTGTATATGCAACAGCAATTTTTAATAGTACCATTAAATAAGTGCTGAATCCTTTAACGATAGAGTTGTTACATAAAATAAAAAGTATCAATAGTTCTTTTTATTATTCATAGGTCGTGAAGTAATGTAGTGACACGTATAGCGAAAGTTATAAGTGTTTCTATAAAAATTCTCTTGCTTTTGTTAGCGAAGATATTAAATAGTGCTTTGTTAAAGTTTTCCTTTTAATTTTCAAGAGAATTAGTAATAGTATCAAGCTTTTCAGAAGCTGATTTGATATTTGCGATGTTTTTATCAGGATCATTATGCACTAATTTCACATTGTTTTTATCATGTCGAAAAGCAAGCATTCCAAAAGCTAGCAGTAAACTTACGATGGGGATAATAGTTTTTGGTGATGTGGTAATTTTCATAACAGGGGAATTATGGTTTCAAATATAAAAATTTAACGTTATTATAAGGTATAATCTGCGTTTTTTTTTATCAATAGGTAAATAACACTAATCAAAACGCAAAATAAGTTTGTAATTTGCTGAACTATGAAAAGAACATTGATTTTAATCGCTGTATTATTTTTAAGTTACGTCCAGGCACAACAACTTGCCGTACTGAAATACAACGGTGGTGGTGACTGGTATTCAAATCCAACGGCCGTACCCAATTTGATTACTTACTGTAATGATCACATAGGCACACAGTTAAATAAAGAGGTCGCTGTTGTGGAGCCTAGTAGTGTATCTATTTTTCAATATCCCTATATTCATATGACAGGGCACGGTAATGTGGTGTTTAATGAAGCAGATATTCAAAATTTAAAAAATTACCTTTTGAGTGGTGGTTTTCTTCACATTGATGATAATTATGGTATGGAACCCTATTTAAATAAAGAGCTTGTTAAATTATTTCCTCAAAAAGAATTGGTAGAATTACCTGCATCACATCCTATATTCAATGTGTACGCAAAATTTCCTAAAGGATTACCTAAAATACACGAACACCAAGGCCAGAGGCCTCAAGCTAAAGGATTATTTCATGAAGGTAGGTTGGTGTTATTGTTTACCTTTGAAAGTGACTTGGGTGATGGATGGGAAAGCCCAGAAGTACACAATGATCCGCCAGAGGTGCGCAAGAAAGCATTAGATATGGGAGCAAATATTATTAAATATGTTTTTACCAACTAAGTTATGATTAAAGCTATTCATTCTAAGTCTATTACCTACGGCCTCTTAAGGGCATTGGGACTCATATTTGGTGTTTTTATTCTGCTGTGGTTTCTTTGGGAAATACAATCTGTTCTTGCTTATATCGGAATTGCCGCAGTAGTTTCATTAATAGGAAGACCGATCGTTTTATTTTTAAAAGACAGATTAAAATTTCATAATACGATAGCGGTAATCCTTACATTATTACTGCTTTTTATGATCATTATAGGTGCGGTTTTGATGGTCATTCCTATCATTACTGAGCAAAGCGATAACTTAAGTCAGATTGATCTGGAAGAATTAGAATTAAATATAGAAATCTTAAATGAACAGATCAGTGCTTACTTTGGCATTCAAAGAGTTGATATTTTAGAGCGACTTCAAAAGACACAGTACTACGAGAACTTTAATATGGAGCTTATTCCTCAATTCGTTAATGGTTTCTTTGGAACGTTAGGCAGCTTTGGAATAGGTTTGTTTTCTATATTATTTATTGCTTTCTTCTTTCTTAAAGACAGTCGCCTTTTATTAGAAGGTGTATTAGTCTTTTCAAAAAAAGGAACTGAAGGTCAATTTTTAAGGGCTTTTACTAAAATCAAGCAATTGCTCTCAAGATATTTTATTGGTTTGGTGTTTCAAGTGTTTATTTTATTTGTTCTTTACGGTGTTATCTTATTTATAGTAGGAGTAGAAAATGCAATCATCATTGCCTTTTTCTGTGCATTACTTAATCTCGTTCCTTACTTAGGTCCTGCGATAGGCTATGTATTAATGTCTGCTTTTGTGATTAGTGGCCATCTAGGCTCCAATTTTTCTGAAGTGATCTTACCTAAATTAATGATCGTATTAATAGGCTATGGAATCGTACAGACTATCGACAACTTTTTAAATCAACCGTTGATATTTGGTAAGAGTGTAAAATCGCATCCTTTGGAGATTTTCATCATAATTCTCATAGCAGGAATATTGTTTGGTATTCTAGGATTAGTACTCGCAATTCCCACATATACAGCTATCAAGGTAATCTCAAAAGAGTTTTTAAGCGAGTATAAAATCGTTAAGAAACTCACTCAAAATTTATAGATGAATCTTGCCGTTATAAGAGCTGAAGTGGATGAGTATCTTAGAATTCATTTGCATGAAAATGCAGCTGCTTTTATGCTTAAAAAACATCCTTTTCAACATATCTCAAATCAAGAGCTTACACAACAGTTAGTTGGATTACAAAAAGCGCGATATAAATTTCCTAGGCTTTTTGAGAATCATCAGATCATTTATCCGCCTAAGGTAAATTTGGAACAGACCAGTTCAGAAGTTACCGCAACATATAAGTCCCAATTGTTTAAGATCGGCAGCATGATAGACCTGACAGGAGGATTTGGAATGGATGTTTCCGCTTTTGCAAAGTGGTGCCCAATAACGACACATCTTGAGTCCTGCGTTTATTTACAGCCATATGCACAACAATTATTAAAGACGCAATTACTTCCAACGAAGTCACTATGTACCGATGGAATAGAGTTCTTAAAAAAAACCTTAGATTCTTACGATCTAATTTATTTAGATCCTAGCCGAAAAACAGAAACAAATACCAAAGCAGTACTATTAAAAGATTATGAGCCTAATGTCATTGATCATTTGGACTTGTTATTGAATAAGAGCAAACGGGTAATGATCAAAACCTCACCCATGCTGGATATAACCGCTGGGATAAAACAGTTGCAAAAAGTTGGTGAATTGTATGTAGTAGCTGTAAAAAATGAGGTAAAAGAACTGTTGTGGATTTTGAGTGATAAGGAGGTAGATCAAGTGACGTTAACTTGTATTAATTTACAAACGGAGCAGCCGGTTTTTAAAAATTTATGGAGTACACAGCGCAACACTTCCTATTCTAAGCCTCAGAAATATCTTTATGAGCCCAATGCAGCAGTTATGAAATCACAACAATTTGATTCTTTAATGACGCAATACTCTTTGGAAAAACTTGATCAGGATGCTCATCTATTCACTTCAAAGCAGTCAGTGGATTTTCCTGGACGTGTTTTTGAAATTATAAAGGTGATAGAAAATAAACCTAAAAATATTAAAAGGCTTTTTGCTAAAACTGCTAGAGCAATTGTTACACGCAATAATAAAGAATCGGTTGCGCAACTGCGCAAGAAGTATCAGTTTACAGAACATGAAACCGACTATTTATTCTTTACCAGTTCTCAGGAATTAGGTTCCATAATTATTGAAGCTGTTAAGATTTGATGGTTGCTGTTTGGTGCCTTGAATTTGTGTATTTTTTTTAACTCGGCGGTAGGCAAGATGATATTCAAAAAGTCTAATGTTGAATAAGTAAAAGACCTGCTTTTTTAATTTCCCCCGTTGTAAGCAATAATAATAGTTAAAAGTATCAAGATAAGTGGCACTCCTATTAATATAAAAGGCATTGCATCCCAAGTTCCTAATCCTCCCGGTACCCTTAAAGAAAAGACGGTACGAATCAGAATAAATATTGATAATATGGGAGATATCTTCCACAACCTTAGTATAACTTCATATTAAATTTATAGATACCTTTACTATTGGGCTGTTTTACAGCAGAATTAAAAATAATGCTTGTAATACTATCTAAGATCTTTATGATAGATCATTACTAGTGCAACGATTTCAAAGACTTATTTTCGCCACCGTAAAACCAGATCATGATCACAGTAGATAATCTTGCCGTAGAATTTAGTGGAACGACTTTATTTAGTGATGTTTCCTTTGTAATCAATCCTACAGATAAAATAGCCTTGATGGGTAAAAATGGCGCAGGTAAATCTACGATGATGAAGATTATCGCAGGAGAACAAACGGCTACTCGTGGTTACGTGCGTGCTCCTAAAGATGTGGTGATCGCTTATTTGCCACAACATTTACGTACAGAAGACGATTGTACCGTTTTTGAAGAAGCATCCAAAGCCTTTAAGCAGGTCTTTTCTATGAAGGAAGAAATGGACCATCTGAACAACGAGCTTGCCGTAAGAAAAGACTATGAAAGCGATGCATATATGGCTATCATAGAGAAAGTGACAGATCTAGGAGAGAAATTCTACGCACTAGAAGAGGTTAATTATGACGCGGAGGTAGAAAAAGCACTCAAAGGATTGGGCTTTAGGCAAGAAGATTTTACCAGACAGACTACAGAGTTTAGCGGTGGCTGGCGCATGCGCATCGAGCTAGCTAAAATTTTACTGCAAAAACCAGATTTGATCTTACTCGACGAGCCTACCAACCATATCGATATAGAATCTGTGATATGGCTGGAAGATTTTTTAGTAAATAAAGCAAATGCGGTCATGGTTATTTCTCATGATAGGGCCTTTATTGATACCATTACAAATCGCACAGTAGAAGTAACTATGGGGCGTATTTTTGATTATAAAGCCACCTATTCCCATTACCTAGTATTGAGAGAAGAACGCAGAGCACATCAAGTAAAAGCGTATCAAGAACAGCAAAAAATGATTGCTGATAATAGAATATTTATAGAGCGTTTTAAGGGAACTTATTCTAAGACCAATCAAGTTTCTTCTCGAGAACGCATGTTAGAAAAACTTCAAATAATTGAAATAGATGAAGTGGATACTAGTGCGCTCAAATTGCGTTTTCCTCCATCTCCTCGTTCTGGAGATTATCCAGTGACTGTAAAGGATGTTTCTAAGTCTTATGAAAAACATGTAGTTTTTAAAGAGGCAAATATGTCCATCGCTAGAGGAGAGAAAGTTTCTTTTGTAGGGCGTAATGGAGAAGGTAAATCTACCATGATAAAAGCCATTCTTGGAGAAATTAATGTAGAGGGAACTTGCCAGCTAGGCCACAATATAAAGGTGGGTTATTTTGCACAAAATCAGGCTGATCTTTTAGATAAGAACCTCAGCATCTTCCAAACGGTAGACGAAGTGTCTGAAGGTGAGATACGTACTCAAATGAAAAATATTTTAGGGCGTTTTATGTTTAGTGGTGATGATCTGGAAAAGAAAGTAAATGTTCTTTCTGGTGGTGAGAAAACACGATTGGCCATGGTGAAGTTACTTCTAGAACCCGTTAATCTTTTGATCCTTGACGAGCCTACAAATCATTTAGATTTGAAATCAAAAGATGTGTTGAAAGAAGCTCTTTCTACTTATGATGGCACTTTGATTTTAGTTTCTCACGATCGGGATTTCCTTCAAGGACTTTCTGAAAAAGTATTTGAATTTAAAGAGCAACGGGTCATTGAACATTTTGAAACGATTGATGCATTCTTAGAAAGAAATAGAATTAAGAGTATAGCAGATATCAATTTGATGCAATAGTTAGGGTGGAATATGAATTATACCACAGCAAAATTATACCAAATAGGAATGTCTTAATATTCCCACTTGCGCAATTTATTAAGCTCCTCTTGAGCTTCCACTTCTTCTAAAGGAATCACCTTTAAGAACGAATGATGTTGTTCAATAGCATATTCCAGTTGTTCCACAATTTTTTCAACCGAGTCATTTTCATAATCGATATCTAAGGGTTCTTTGATGACCATAGACTGAAGAATGTTGCGTTTTTTAATGAGCAATCCTTTCTTATCAAAACTCCTGCGGAAACCATCTATTACTACAGGGACTACTATAGGCTTATACTGCTTTATAATGTGTGCAGTTCCTTTTCTAATGGGTTTGAATGGCTTTGTCGTTCCTTGAGGAAATGTAATGACCCAGCCGTCTTCTAAGGCAACACCAATGTTCTTGGAATCGTCTGGGTTTACCTCTCTATTTACTTCTTCTCCTTTTGCTCTCCAGGTTCTTTCTACAGATACCGCACCGGCATAAGAAAGAATTTTAGGAAGCAAACCACTTTGCATCGTTTCCTTTGCAGCTACGTAATAGATATTGAGTTTAGGGTTCCAGAGGTAGCCCACATTTTTTATATTATCATCACGTCCCTTTAAGGAGGCATTGAAAACATGAAACATGCTCACTACGTCTGCAAAATAAGTCTGGTGGTTAGAAACAAATAAGATCCCTGTGTCAGGGAGGTCTCTTATGATCTCGCTTCCTTCTATTTCCATCTCATTAAAACCTCGATAGCGGCGGTGAGATAATGCTCCAGCAATGCGTATAAGCCATTTTTTTAAGAATAAAATATGACCGAAAGGATTTTTTTTAAATAATCCCATGTATTTTTTTAATTTTAGAGGAACGGCAAATATAACTATAGCTTTTTAAACTACTAGCATCTAGGGTTGACCAGATGCAATGAAAAGATCTTTAATTTCTTGTAACATCATAGCCGTTGCACCCCAAACCATAGTTTCCCCAAAATAAAAGCAGGGCACGCTTACTTTTTTCATATAGCTAGTGGATAAAGTAGTTCTCTTTTCATTGCTATGGTCTAATAATTCAGTCAGCGCTATTTCTACTATAGATTTTACTTCGCTAGGTTGAGGAGTGAATTGTAATTCCGCTTTCGCGAAAGCGAGGTAAGGATAAACCATATAATTACTAGGAGGAATATAGATAGAAGTCAAGGGCATGATTAATTGCTGCTGCTGCATTAGAATTCCAATTTCTTCCTCCGTTTCCCGCAAGGCAGTGACGCTGTTGTCTGCATCTCTTTTTTCTTTCTTGCCTCCAGGAAAGGCAATCTGGCCGCTGTGTTTACCAGTGGATTGTGTGCGCTCGATCAATACGAAATGAGGGATGTTATTTTTAGGATAGATCAACATCATTACAGAGGCTTCCTTAGGAATGCGATTTTTTAAAGCAAGGCCTTGCATTTCATCAAGACGTTCTACAGCAGCCATTTTAAGCTGCGATTCTTTTCCTGGAAGTGGTAATTTCTTTAGCTTTGACAGCAGATTTAAAAAATCTTCAAATGAAGTCACTTTTTCTCGGTTTAATCTTAATAATGGTATCTCTCTCTTGTAAAGATACTCCACAAGTTCAAAAAAGCACCCATAAGAAAGTGCGAGATACGGTTAAACGACTAACAAATGAACAACGCATCCTTGAAAAAACTTATAAAAAACAGATTTCTGTATATGGAGATACGTTACTTGCTTATATCCCACAAGATAGCGTGAAGGTATTTTTCACTAGATACGCTAAAGAAAATCTAGAAACAAAAGTCCGCTTGTTGACCTCTTATGGAACTATAGAAATGGAATTATTTACAGAAACTCCTATATATAGGGCAAGCTTTGTTTACTTAGTGAAGAATAACTACTTTGATGGAACTTATATTTATAGAGTGGTTCAAGGTTTTATAATTCAGGCTGGTAATAGCGATGAGACCTTACCATCTTTAAAAAGAGCTAGCGCAGGGAATTATAAACTAGCACCACATTTCTTACCTGGCGTACAACATGAACGAGGCTCCTTGAGCAGCGCCAAACGATGGATCGATAATCCTCAAAATTGGCATGATCCTTTTGATTTTTTCATAACCCTCAGTAAATCGCCACATTTAGATAAGGAACATACCATCTTTGGTAAGGTAACAAAAGGAATGGAAATTGCGGATCAAATAGCAACGCTTCCAGCAGATGAAAGCGACTGGCCTAAAGAGGATATTTTTATAGAGATGGAGGTTTTTGAGTAGGGTCAATTCCTAGAAATTTACTTCAGCTAATTTTGAGGAGTATCTCTATAGTATGGCAATATGATACCTAAAGACGGTTTATTTAAGTTCCATGGTTGCAGCAGGCGTTACGTGCTTCTCGTGCCACAATATTCGCATCCAAGAAGTTTGAAAACAATTAAATAGCTAGGGAGACGGTTTCTCCTTATTGTTCCATGCAGCCAATTGATGATTATGAATTTAATAAAAATGAAACCTTTTTTATGTCTTCCTTTCCAAAATATCCTAGGAGTAAAGAAAGGGCAGATTTATTACTTGAGAAGTCTATAAAAATTTAAAATAATTTAAAGTCTTAGTTTCTATTTTTTTAGGGCTGCGGAACGAAATATTAAAAACATAACCGCTAATATAATTGGAGATTATGTTTTTAATATTATTTGTATTTTCCTACTTAATATCGATAAACAATAGCATTAATATTCATCCCTGCACCTACACTAGCAAACATTACTACGTCGCCTTTTTCTACTTTGTGTTGAGGCATTTTTCCATGTACAACGAGGTCCATAACTGTAGGAACTGTTGCTACAGAGCTGTTACCTAATTTATGAATGATCATGGGCATGATATCTTTAGGGACCGTCATATCGTAAAGTTTATAAAAACGATCTACGATAGCCTCATCCATCTTTTCATTTGCTTGATGAATAAAAATCTTTTTCAAATCTTTAATATCCACACCAGCTTGCTCCATGGCAGCTTTCATTCCCTCTGGCACCCTAGAAAGCGCAAAATTATAAATACGACGTCCATACATTTTTATGTACTTGGTCTTTTGTTCTAATTGTTTGTTGTAAGAAACCTCATTGTAAATAAAAAAAGCCTCTTCCACGGCATAAGTAGCAGTGGATTGACCTAATATTCCTTCTTCCGTATCACTTGGTTCTAAAATAACAGCTCCCGCACCATCAGAATAAATCATAGAGTCTCTATCGTGTGGATCAACGACTCTCGATAAAGCTTCGGCACCTATGACAAGTACTTTATTTGCTAGCCCAGATTTGATAAAAGAGTCTGCCTGAGTAACACCTAGAATCCATCCTGGACAACCGAAAAGCACATCATAGGCCACACAACTTGGGTTTTTAATGCCTAGTTTGTTTTTTACACGACTAGCGAGGCTAGGAACCATATCACTGGTGCCACCCTTTGATGGTACATCACCATAATTGTGAGCAACGATAATGTAATCGATCGTTTCAGGATCACAATCAGCATCTGTAATCGCTTTTTGTGCAGCAAGTGTTGCTATATCACTGGTAACAAGATTGTCACTCATATACCTGCGCTCTTCAATGCCAGTTATGGCACTGAATTTTTGGATAATAGTAGCGTTATCGCTGCCAAAGGAACTTCCATCATTATTTAGGAATTCATGATTGATGAATTCCTCATTTTTTTTAACAACATTTGGAAGATGACTTCCTACTCCAGTAATTTTCGCTCTCATTAAGGCTGTTTTCTATCTTACAACTAACAAAAAAAGTGATTTATATGATTTATTCCTAATTATTAACAGCTGAATATGTACAAGTTTTAATTTTGTTGAGAATCGTTTAAGAAAACTTAAGAAATGTTATCGATTATATAATGCAATGAATAGTAAAATGGCTTTTCATCAAATAGACTTGTTTTGAACTGATATTTTGGAAGTTCTTCTGCTTAATAAAATGCCGAGTAAATACCAATCTGAGATACTTATTTTCAGCAATCAAAACAGGAGATTAGAATTTATCAACTGCTTAAAAAATTGCTGGATGGGCTGCTATTTTAGAACTCGTTACCTTAGTTATCAGATTTAATTAGAGAAGCATGATCTATCCTAAACTGATAAACAGAAATAGAATCAAGAAAAAGTGGCGGCTTGACTTATAAATGCCAACTACTATATTCCGACTATAAAGAAATAAAAAAATAGGTAAAGGAGCTCTGCACTATTAAAGTCTTTATATAAATCGAAGTCCAAGCATAAAATGATATGCATCATGCGAGTAAGAAACATAAAAGCTAGAAAAGTTGCAAATAATAAAAATGATTGCCCATGTCTACGTTTGTGATTTACCTCTTGCTTACATAAGCTTTGCTTAACCATATGTATCATGAAACTGAATCCAAAAACTAGCAGTAGTTAATCCTATTAAAATCGAGTAAGAACTGCTGCTATGATAAGGAAGTAATCCATGAGCAATCCCAAGAACAGGATTCCATTCTACACGCGCCAATTTTGTACCGAGCCTAAAAAGTTCATTAAATACGAAGATGGAACATATACCAATATGAGTGCTGACGTAAAAACGTTTTGCCCCTATTTTTTGAATAGAAAATAGGGGTCTTAATTTATGAAAGCCTTTTGCACAGGCTTTGAAATAGTAGGAATGGTTAGGTGCTTTAAAAAGTAGGTGAGAGGGTCTTAATGTTACAGTTGTTTAATTTAAAATAGAGGCTAACAACAATTCCAGTAAAATCAAACCAGAGGTAAGAAAAAACAAATCAAAAACCTGTGATGTTTGATTTAGTTCAGGGTCTCTTAACGAGTAACGAAAGGATCTATTTCAGTGTCTGACTAGCAGCAAAATTTTTGCAATATGAATGATCCTCTTCGTTAAAATTGGTGCTCCAATCCCGATGCCATTTTTTAATTTTCCTCTTTCAATTGCATCATTTAAATGGAGCGATTTTTTTGACAAGGTATGAAATTACTAAGTTTCCAGTTCACGAAAAATGGTCGCCGAACTAGATTTAGCAAGGTAGTTCTGAAAAGGAATTTTGGATTACTTAAGGAAGTAACGAATGGAACAATTATTTTTTTTATAAAAAAAACCGAATTGACTTTTAGTCGATTCGGTTTTAAAATATAATAATAGATCTTCGAGAACCTCTGAATTATAGAATGGTTCAGGAGTATTGAGGCACTCGAATTGCGGTTCTGTTATTTAACTTTCCATATATTCTTCCATAGGGGCGCAAGTACACATTAAATTACGGTCTCCATAAGCATCGTCTGCACGGCGTACGGTAGGCCAGAATTTATTGTCAGATACAAAAGCTAGAGGATATGCCGCTTGACTTCTTGTGTATGGGAAATCCCATTCGTCTGCAGTAATCATTTGTAAGGTGTGCGGACTGTTCTTAAGAAGGTTGTTAGGTTCGTCTGCCGAAATTTCTTGAATCTCTTTTCTTATGGAAATCATGGCGTCACAGAAACGATCCATTTCTTCTTTAGATTCTGACTCTGTAGGCTCAATCATCATTGTTCCCGCTACTGGGAAAGATACAGTAGGAGAGTGGAAGCCATAATCCATCAAACGTTTTGCAATATCAACTACTTCAATACCGTGATCTTTAAATGGACGACAGTCAATAATCATTTCGTGAGCAGCACGACCTTTTTCGCCTACATATAAACAAGGATAACTACCTTCTAGACGCTCTTTGATATAGTTGGCATTCACAATAGCATACTCGGTAGAGCTTTTTAAACCTTCAGCGCCCAACATGCAGATGTAACCATAAGAAATCAAACAGGCTAGTGCACTACCGAAAGGTGCTGCACTAATAGGAGTGATCGCTTGCACACCACCAGTAGGTATGATGGGGTTAGTAGGTAAGAACGGAACCAGTTGTGGCGCCACACATATAGGTCCTACACCAGGTCCACCACCACCATGAGGGATGGCAAATGTTTTGTGTAAATTCAAGTGACAAACGTCTGCACCTATGTTTCCAGGATTTGTTAATCCTACTTGTGCATTCATATTAGCCCCATCCATGTATACTTGACCACCATTTTCATGGATGAGTCCTGTGATTTCTTGAATGGCACTTTCATAAACTCCATGAGTAGAGGGGTAAGTCACCATCAACGCACTTAAGTTATCTTTATATTTCTCTGCTTTTTCACGCAAATCTTTTACATCGATGTTTCCGTTTTCTAGCGCTTTAGTCACGACTACTTTCATTCCAGCCATTACGGCACTCGCTGGATTTGTTCCATGAGCACTTGAAGGAATCAAACAGATGTTTCTGTGTTCATCACCTCGTGATATATGATAAGCTCGGATGGTCATTAAACCTGCAAATTCTCCTTGCGCACCAGAATTAGGTTGCAGTGAAGTACCAGCAAAACCAGTTGCTTCGTTTAATTGCAATTCTAGTTTCTTCAACATTTCCTGATAACCTTCGGCTTGATCTAGTGGTGCAAATGGGTGAATGTTTCCCCATTGCGGATTGGATAGCGGCAACATTTCTGCAGCAGCGTTCAATTTCATGGTACAAGACCCCAACGCAATCATCGAGTGATTTAAAGCTAAATCTTTACGCTCTAATTTCTTGATGTAACGCATCAATTCGGTCTCAGAATGATACGAGTTAAATACTTCATAGGTCATGAATTCTGTTTGACGACCAGTTCCTAAATGTGTCTTCTCTAATAACTCTATGATAGGTGAGAAGTCTTTTTTGACCGCTTTCGCGAAAGCGGAAACAATATCATTCAAGTCTTGCAAAGAAGTAGTTTCGTTTAAAGAAACTTGAACTGTTTCGGCATTAGGATAATAGAAATTAATTTCTAATTTCAAGGCTTCTTTTTTAACCGCTGCCGCATCTACTTTGAAACTCAAGGTGTCAAAGAAGTTAGTATTGGTTTGGTAAATACCCAATTTTTCAACAGCGTCTGCAAGAGTAGCTGTTTGAGCGTGAAGTTTGTTTGCAATAAACTTCAAGCCACGTGGGCCGTGATATACTCCATACATACCGGCCATTACGGCAAGTAATACTTGTGCGGTACAAATATTTGAAGTCGCTTTATCTCTTTTTATATGTTGCTCACGCGTTTGTAATGCCATGCGTAAGGCACGTTTTCCGTCAGTGTCTTTAGTTACTCCTATGATACGTCCTGGAATTTGTCTTTTAAATTCTTCACGTGTTGCAAAGTAGGCTGCGTGTGGTCCACCATAACCTAATGGAATACCAAAACGTTGTGTTGTTCCTACTACTACATCTGCTCCCCAGTGTCCTGGAGCTTCTAGTAATGCCAGTGAAAGTATATCTGCAGCTACTGCTATACGTATATCATTTTCTTGGCAAGTTTTTGCGAAAGCGGAGTAGTCCACGATATTCCCACTCGCACCAGGATATTGTAATAATATGGCATAATAACCATCATTAATATCCATCTCTTTAGGGTTTCCTTCTACCAGCTCAATGCCTAGCGGAATCGCGCGAGTTTTCAAAAGCTCTTTTGTTTGTGGTAAGGCATCTTGATCGACAAAAAACTTTACTACATTTTCTTTCTTTTGAGCACGATCACGGACAGAGAAAAGTAAGGTCATAGCCTCAGCGGCTGCCGTAGATTCATCCAATAGTGATGCATTAGACAATTCCATTCCAGTAAGGTCTGATATCATCGTCTGGTAATTCAATAAAGCCTCTAGACGTCCTTGAGCAATTTCTGCCTGATAAGGTGTGTAGGCAGTATACCAGCCTGGATTTTCTAAAATATTTCTTTGGATAACAGCCGGTGTAATAGGGGCATGATAACCAAGGCCTATATAGGTTCTAAATTGTTTATTTTTACTGCCTAATTTATTAATGTGACTGAGGAATTCATACTCACTCATTGCTGGATCTAGTTGTAAATCCTGTTGAAGGCGTATGTTTTCTGGGACAGTTTCATAAACTAATTGCTCAATAGATTCAACACCTATTGTTTCAAGCATGGAAGCAAGGTCCTCCTCGCGTGGTCCGATATGTCTTAGGGCAAAACGATCTGTATTCATAGTACTTATGTGGTCTATATTTAAGATATTGAATTCTTGCTGAATTCTTCTCAAAAGTAGTCGTTTAAGATATCTTAACTAACAAGAGTTAGTCTTTAAATAATTGATTTTTTCAACCTTTATTAGTGGGTTATTAACTATGTGCTGTAAATTTGAATAATGAGGTTATTGAAAAGTATTTTAGACTTTTATATAAGGAGTAGTTTGCATGTGTCTGTTTGCTTTGTGGCACTTGCGATAGTTTATAATGAAAGTTATAGATTTTATGTTCCTTTGATATATTATGTGTTTTTATTTTGTTCGGCTCTAGCGGGTTATAACCTTATCAAATATGGTTTGATATGGGTAAAGAAACCTATTCAAACTACATGGGTTATTAAAGCAATGACCATTGTTGCAACAGGTATTGCTCTAGCTTGTACTTTAGACTTTAGCTTATACGCATGGTCTTTTCTTATCATCACCATACTTATTAATTGTGTCTACGTTTTGCCTATCTGGAAGGGGAAAGGATTGAGGTACAGTCCTTTTTTCAAACTGTTTTCAGTATCCATGGTTTGGGCGATATTAATAATTGCGATTCCACAATTTTTACATTACGATGCTTTTTCTACACCATTGATAATGAGTGAATTTAGTCTAAGTTTTGAATCAATTGCTCTTATTGAAATACACACATTAAAGATCTTTATTTTGGTTCTAGCCCTTTGTATTCCATTTGAAATAAGAGATTTAAAATATGATGAGGAAAGTTTGCATACGTTACCACAGGTTTTAGGTGTTAAATTATCGAAGAGAATAGGGCTTCTTCTATGCGCATTCTACTTGGCTGGCATTTTTTACGATTTAAATTTGGTGGAGCAATTCAACATAATTGAATCTGTAATGGTGTTAATTATTGGGTCATTCATCTGGTTTTCAGATAAATTTAAAACAGATTATTATGCGAGTTTCTTTGTGGAGGCAATACCAGTGTTGTGGTTGGTTTTGTATATAGCTTTGGAATAAATAGACAGGTCATACCTCTTTGAAGAATCATTTTCTGGAGTTATATAAAAGAAAATAGTTATTCAGGTGTGTCAAATAAACTATGGTATTAAATCCATGTCTATCTAGATGTTTCGATCAAATCTCATGGAATCGAAAGGCAAAATCCTTTTGATGGTTGTTTAAGCTACGCCTCGATCGACGATAACCTATGTTCTACTTCGATAATCCCAGTAAAAACCCCTTAGGAAAATGAAAGTATTATCATAGTTTTAAAATGATTCAATGGTCAAAAGAAGATATAAAAATGATATTTAGAATGAGGGCCTTTGTTTTTTTACAAGAAGCTACTTATTCATTAGACAATAGTTTCTATCCTTATGTGGTCTTATTTATTTGAATATATAATAACCTTAGGAAGTCCTTGTATGATTGACTATTGCAAATTGCTAGAGTTTTCTATTTCATCATTGCCTCTGAGAGGCATTTTCTAATTGATTTCTTTTGGGCAATAGTCAGAGACACCCATTTAAGTCCTTTAATCGCGCGCTGGAATCTTTCATTGTTTTTGTGAAAGGAACGACAGCTTATACAATGCCCTTTATGCAGCTTATGGCGAAAGGCTTCTTTAGGATTAAGGTCGCCATATTGACCGCGTGTACTCAGAATACTTGCTTGATCGCAATTAATGAAAAATCTACTCATCAGACTAATTGTTCTTGTGCCATTTTTTATTGAGACATTCCATAAGCTGTACTCGAGCTCTGTGAATGATTACCCAAAGATTGGACGCCGTGATATTATGTTCCTTACATATTGTTTCGGTTTCCAAGTTATCAATAGTTTTTTGAACAAATATAGTGGCATATCGTTCAGGTAAACAAGCAATGCACTCTTCAAGTGCCTGGCCTAGTTCCCGCTGCTCTATGACGTCTTCTACATTAGGATTTCGCAGGTCTGCTGCTTGCTCTTCCATCCAGTCGCCTTCTTGATCGCTGCTGGACAAGTAACTCATGCGTACTTCTGCTTTTCCTTTATTAGAGTTAATCTTACGGTAATGATCTATAATTTTACGTTTGAGAATAGAAATTAACCAGGTTCTTTCGGTAGAATTA
Organism: Nonlabens sp.; assembly: GCF_047636915.1. Classification (GTDB taxonomy): domain Bacteria; phylum Bacteroidota; class Bacteroidia; order Flavobacteriales; family Flavobacteriaceae; genus Nonlabens. Next base: position 27,650 of record NZ_JBLIGN010000022.1, read on the forward strand.
CCTTTAAAACGATGGGCACTTTTTAATCCAGCTAAAAAAGTTTCAGACACTAGATCTTGGGCGATAACTGCATCGTTCACCCTACTTATAGTAAAATTGAAAAGATAGTCGCCGTAGCGATCTACCCATTTTTCTGGTATTAATTTAACTTCAGGCAATTGGTTATTTATTTTTGTTTTTAATTCCTCTTTTTACGCGGAATCCTTTTTTTACTTTTCTTGATTCCGTTATTCTTATGGTACCAATTATTTCTAATTAAGCGCTGTGGCTCTTGTATAAGAATCTATAGTGGCAATCATTAGTGTTTATTAAACACCGTAAATAAAGTCGGTTTTTTTATCATTTGGTCGATCAAGATGCTACGCTACTAAACCTGCTCTTTTCAACAAAGCATCTATTTTGGGCTCGCTTCCGCGAAAGCGTGTATACAAAACCAGAGGATCTTCGGTGCCTCCTCTAGCTAGTACATTATCTTTAAATTTCTTTGCAGTATTTCTATCAAATATTCCGTTTTCTTGAAACAATTCAAAAGCGTCTGCATCCAATACTTCAGCCCATTTATAGCTGTAATATCCTGCACTGTAACCACCTTGAAAAATATGTGCAAAAGCAGTACTCATGCAACTGGTTTCCACATCTGGATATAAATCTGTATGGTCAAATGTTTTCTTCTCGTGTTCTTTTACATCTTTGATTTCCATAGGATCAATTCCATGCCAATTGATATCCATCATTCCAAAGCTGAGTTGTCTTAAAGTTTGCAGGCCTTCTTGAAAATTTGCTGCTGCTTTTATTTTCTCTATATATTCTAATGGGATAACTTCATTTGTTTGGTAATGCTTGGCAAAAATCTCTAAAGCTTCCTTTTCATAGCACCAGTTTTCCAGAACTTGGCTAGGTAATTCAACAAAATCCCAAGATACAGAGGTGCCAGAAAGGCTTCGGTATTTTGTATCTGCGAGCATGCCGTGAAGTGCATGACCGAATTCATGAAATAAAGTGGTTACCTCATTGAAGGTAAGTAGGGAAGGTTTTGTTGCCGTAGGTTTTGTAAAGTTGCAAACGTTAGAAACGTGAGGTCTTATATTATGTCCATCTTCATCATGCCATTGGTTTTTAAAAGAAGTCATCCAAGCACCATTTCTTTTTCCTTTGCGTGGAAAAAAATCTGCATAGAAAATAGAGTTTAAAGTATTGTCCTCGTGTTTTACAACGTAGGTGAGTACATCTGGATGGTATTTTTCTATTGTATTAGTTTCTTCAAAACTCAAACCGTATAATCGGCTTGCAATTTCAAAAACACCATTGATAACATTCTCTAACTTAAAATAAGGTCTTAACAATTCATCATCTAAACTAAAAAGACGTTGTTTTAATTTTTCCGAGTAATAAGCTGCGTCCCACTTTTGAAGTGAAGCAACTGGATTTTCATGAAAGTTTTGCGCAAATTCTTGTAGATCGTTAAAATCTTTTTGTGCTGCGGGTTTTGCTTTGTCAAGAATTTCCTGGGAGAATTCATTCACTTTTTCAGGAGTTTTTGCCATGCGTTCCTCCAGAACAAAATGTGCGTGAGTCTTGTACCCCAACAATTGAGCTCGTTCAAATCTTAACTGCGTAATTTTTATGACATTCTCTTGGTTATCGTATTCGTCTCTATATGCTTTTGCACCAAACGCCTTTGAAAGTTCTTCACGCAAAAGTCTATCGTCAACATAAGTCATGAAAGGAACGTAACTTGGATGGTCTAACGTGAATAAATATCCTTTTTTATGCTTTGCTTTTGAAGCTTCGGCAGCTGCTTCTTTTGCACTATCGGGCAATCCAGAAAGCCTAGAATCATCTTTTAAATGCATTTCATAAGCATTAGTAGCAGCTAGCACATTCTCCCCAAATGATAGTGATAACTTTGAAAGTTCACTATCAATTTCTCTGAGGCGTAATTTTTTAATTTCAGTTAGGTTTGCTCCGTTTCTAGAAAAGCGTTTGTATTGTTTTTCTAATAATGTTTTTTGCTCTTCCGTTAAGTCAAGCGCAGCTCTATTCTCATAAACCGATTTTACTCTTTTAAAAAGGCTCTCATTTAAGGTGATATCATTGCTGAATTCGCTTAACACAGGACTAACCTCACGAGCAATTCGTTGGATTTCGTCATTAGTTTCAGCGCTGTTTAGATTAAAGAAGATGCTAGAAATACGACCTAATAATTCTCCAGAATTATCTAGTTTTTCTATCGTATTGCTAAAAGAAGGAGCTGCTTTGTTTTGGGTAATGGAATCTATTTCCTGTGTTGCAAGTTGTATTGCCTGCTCGAAAGCTGATTCATAATGGCTTTCCTTAATTTGAGAAAAGGGTGCCGTATTATGAAGAGTGTTAAATTCCTGTAATAAAGGATTGTTTTCTACGATCATAGAAGGTAAAAGTAATGGTCATTAATTAAAAAGTTATATCAATTTTGTTAAACTTTTGATCAAGAATATGGAACAAATGTTTTAAATAAAGAAATACCCGCATCCAAAAAAAGCTACCATAAAGACACCGTGTATGATGCCTAAATAATTACGGTTTTTTTTAGTAAACTGTCTGTTGATCATTACCGCCATCAAAAAGTTAATAGCTCCAGCTGTTAGAAAATGCCATTTCTCTAAATGTCTTTGTGATAGTTCATAGCAAAACCAAACTAGGGTAATTGTTATAATCAGGAGAGAAGCATATCTATAAGCCTTAGACATCTTTACGCATTTGCGCAGCTGCCGTATCCACTTTTTCTTTAAGATTTTCTTTGTACTTTATGATTTTATTCCGTGTATCTTCTTGTGTTGCTCCTATAATTTGTGCAGCAAGAATTCCGGCATTTTTTGCGCCATTTAGAGCTACAGTGGCAACAGGAACACCACCAGGCATTTGTAAAATAGAAAGTATACTATCCCAACCGTCAATAGAATTACTCGATTTTATAGGAACTCCTATGACTGGAAGTGGTGATAAACTAGCCACCATTCCCGGTAAATGAGCAGCACCGCCAGCACCAGCAATAATAACGGCTATGCCTTTTTTATGTGCTGTTTTACCAAATTCAAACATTTTTTCTGGAGTGCGATGTGCACTTACCACGTCTACCAGGATTTCTACATCTAGTTCTCTAAGAACATCTATGGCGTCTTGCATCACAGGAAGATCGCTTGTAGAGCCCATGATAATTGCTACTGTTTTATTCATAAGGTAAATTTACAAATATTGAGTTTATTCTCTTAACTAATGGCTTTATTATTTGGATGCAAAGCACCAATTGTAAATTCACCAAGCTTTTATTTCTTCAAATATTTATTTTGATTTTTGATATGACTGTTAAAAAGTGTAATTATGATAAGGTTGGTTAAGAGTTAAAAAAAGAATAGTGCTAAAAGAGTTGCATGGTTCTTTGTTGTAATCGGAAATTTCTCACATTATATTTCTCTTATAGCTCAAAGGTACTATTTGAAATTTAATATAGCATTTCAAACGCATAAGGGGCTGAATCATAATGTTTCTCTCATACGAAATAATTAAAACAACACGTGGAATTCATACTGTAACAAAAAAGATGTGTACCTGAGATCTATGGGCTACCGTATCATTAGAATAGACGGAGACTCTTCTTAAAACGTGGGCGTACTAGAAATAATATTTATTTTAATCTTTGTAATATTCTATTTGATGGGTCTGTTTGTAAAACAGTTTCTTATTCAAGTATCCTAGTCCTTTCATACAATTACCTTATTTAGCGTATTTACATACAGACTCAGTTGGAAAAGTGCCGCGAGCAGATCGCCATCTTGTATTTCTTTCAGAAGCAAGCAGATCATTCTTGTACGGCACTCATCTGTCGTAAAATTGTTTTTTAAGGCGGTATTCTATATAAATCAACCTTTTATTATCGTCGTATTTCAACCTTATTGAGCTTATAACCTTTCTACTGTGTTCATTACATTCATTATAATAATAGATTAATTATGACCATTTAAATGTAGATCTTAAAAATGAGTTTTAGGTTTAGCGAATCATAAAAATGTTCCTATCGAGGTGTTGCTATCGTTTTTTTATTTTTATGAAATTTGAGTTTATAAGATTCGGCTTACTCATTGATCCTGACAGTTCAGGATTCCAATATTTATCCCATCCTAAACAGTTTTTATGAGTATACAAAAAATAAATCTACATAGGAGGTTAAAATTCTGTTTTCATCAAATTTGGATTCTTTCGTATGAATGGAAGTAGTTCCTAAATACTCCTATTTATTTATGGAACTAAGTTGTGTTACTCCATCCTATAACGCTCGATATTTTAGGAGTTGTATTCGATGGTTTTTATCTCCTGCATAAATTGTTTCTTTTGAATTACTTGTACCATTTCAGATAAATTATTATGTACTGATTCTGGATAATAATAAGCGCATATGTTGGTGGTTCTATCGGTATCGACAGCCCAATTAGTTCTTTTTTCAAGAGTTTTAAAGCCCTTCTTATCACATTTTAATTGGTGATATAGTTAGCCTTTCTATCTCTTTTGATATGTGGATATCTATATAATTCTGTAAAAAAAAAAGCTGCGACTTTTCACTTGACGTTTTAATTCAAAAAGTTCTAAAGTTCCCTAATTCGTATCTTGATAATACCCATAAGGAAGAATATTATTTTGTGGCTTTTGATCACAAGAAATCAAAACCAAAAGAATTAAAATAAGACTAGAGTATTTTGAACATGTAATGGAATTTATTAATTTCTCACCTAAACCTTTTAATTCGTGATTCTTGTTTCTTTTTACAATTATTTCATCACAGCCTTCACTTCTTGTGCAGTAACTAACTCACCACTGTTCCAAGTCTGGATAGTGTAATTCATAACATCTGCCACTTCTTGATCATCTATACCTAGAGGTAACATGACGTTATTGTACACTGCGCCATTAACTAGGATTTTACCTTTTAAACCATATTTAACGGCGTGAATGCTTTCTTTACGTTTGTTCATCAACCAGTCTGAGGGATTCAATGGAGGAAAAGCTCCTGGAACACCTTTACCATTAGGCATATGGCAGGTGACACAAAGCTCGCCATAAATTTCTTTACCCCGAGAAACACTTTGTTCCATTGGTGTTTTTGGCACCGCATTTGTCACATAATTATCAGTTGCTTCTTTCTTTTTGTCATTTCCACAACTGCTAAAAATAAAGGCTAAAGTCAGTATATATAGATATTTCATAGCTTTTAATTATTGAGGCTAAAAATACAAAGCAATCTTGAAATGAATTGTTTAATTGAGAATACTTTGACGTTTTTTAATGTTTTAGAAAACGCTGCTACCTTCTTAAAATGGTAGAAATTATTACTGATCATAGTTTGCGTTCCAGAAGCATCTTTATATATGTTGCTTAGACCTTTGAGGGTGAACAAACCAAGTCACCAATTTTACTGTATACATCTTTTCAGCCTTTATTAAGAAATCTAACTTTTTAAAGTTTAGGAAGGGTTTTTTGTGGTCGTAGTGCGGCCGAACTAGTACTGGGCCTGAGAGTTATAAAGATGCCCTGCGGCGTTCTTTTAAATGTCCACTTGAAATGTATTTTTATATCTAAAACATTTTATTAGCTCATAGCTCAAATACTAAAAAGCTAACGTTTTATGCTAAAAATCCCTTTTCCTTCCACAGCTATATAAATCAACCCGTCAGGACCCATTTTCACATTGCGCAAACGTCCTATTCCATCGACAAGTTTTTCTCTTTTTATGACCCTTTTATCTTTTATATAAAGCATTTCTAAGTATTGGAATTTTAAAGAGCCCACCAGATAGTTTCCATTCCAATCTCCATAAGCTGTAGTATCAATAATAGCAAAACCGCTAGGAGCGATGCTCGGCACCCAATAATAGAAAGGTTGTTCCATTCCTTCTTTGGCCGTACTCTCTGCAAACTCTCCACCACCATAATTCTCTCCGTAGCTGATAACTGGCCAGCCGTAATTACGACCAGGTTTGATGAAGTTGATCTCGTCGCCTCCTTGTGGACCGTGTTCGTGAGTAATTATTTCACCAGTTTTAGGGTGTGCCGTCATCCCTTGCGGGTTCCTGTTGCCATAGGTAAAAGCAGCTGTTTTGGCTCCAGCTACTCCGACAAACGGATTATCTGTGGGAACACGTCCATCGTCATGAATTCTGTAGATTTTACCACCATCTCGCTTCAAATCCTGCGGATTCACATCTCGTTCTCCACGTTCACCGATAGAAAAATATAAGTATCCTTCTTGATCCCATGCAAAGCGACTGCCAAAATGCTGTCCCTTCTTTGTGTTAGGGGCAGCCTTATAAAGAACTTTAAGATCAGTTAAATAGTCGTTTTTTAAAATGGCGTTGGCAATAGCCGTGTGTCCACCAGTACCTTCTCCTTCAGAGCTGGCGTAGGATATGTAGATGCTCTTATTTTCTTTAAAATTAGGATGTGCAGTCACATCGAGTAAACCACCCTGACCGCGAACATAAACCTCTGGGACCCCAGAAATTTGATAAGACTTCTTTCCATCAAACCTGTAGAGATCCCCTTCCTTTTCTGTGTAGATCAAATCGCCATTGGGCAGCCATGTCATTCCCCACGGATTTGTAAGATCTGTTACAATAGGATTTACGGTATAGTTTTTCTGATCTTCCTCTAAGGGGATATTTTGAAAAGAAGGAATACTTTGATTGCTTTTAAAAACGGTCTCTATGGATTCTTTAGATTCATTAAAGGCAATATCTTTTGTAGTTTTTGATTCTTTTTTACAACCTAGCGTAAAGACAAGTAAAAGTAAAATAGGAGTAAGGCATTTCATAATTCCTTTATTTGGTTTAAAAATAATTACTTGGAAGTTGTAAAACAATAATAAAATGATACATCCCTTAGCGTTAACTAAGGATGTATCTGTTCTTTGCTGCAGATATGCTGAACTGTTTTTTAAATCGGTAGGTAAGAAGGCTAATTCAAATGTGCTACAAATTCAATAAAAATAGTTTTTTCACCATAAGAAGAAAGTTTTACTGGCTTCCATATTTTTATCCGAAGGAATGTTTTCATCTGCAGATCGATTTCTAGAGAGAACAGGGAAATCTGAATCGAGGGCAAAAATTTTCACGGAGGTTTTCATACTATAAGTCTTCAGTCTTTATCTGTAACGACGTCTCGAATTCCAGGAATCTGAAAAAGTAGTAGCGTTGCTAGTTCTATTATTTGTGTTTTTATTTCCGTTTAAAAATCCTGTTGAACTTTTCATAATGTTTTTATTTTATGGTTCTACTTAACAGACGTTCCTATTTTAAAATTGTTACAATAAATTCATGAAATAATTAAAATATTTACTTAAAACATTATAAATCAAATATATAATAAACTAATAAAATTAGCAAAATAGTGTAAAAATCTATTATAATTAGCAATTAGTTATTTTAATTAGCAGTAATTTGTTGGTATCAAAAAATAAATATATCATAAAGCCTTGTTATTTTAACAAATATATAATCCTTAAGATCATCCCACCTTATTGCATATATAGGAACATTTCTTATTTTAAAATAACAGTATCGGCACCTATATTTCTGTTTTTTTTTCTTCTATACTAATTGGATGTAGCCTTTCTTGAATTTTTAAAAGTGTAATGTTGAGAACTAAAAAAATAAAGACTTAAAAACCCGATTAGCTATGCTTGGAGTATAAAATGCTAATAGCAAACTTTATATCGTTTGCATGACACAACATGTTGTTTTATAGTGGGTACCATGAACGTAAAGCAGCTTTAGACTCAAAATTTTATCCGCTTAATTTAGGGTATAGTTTGTGGCAATGGAGCTATATAAGTGCGGCTGCCTTTTATTCTTGTAATCAGATCATAATTAGATTGATCTTACAAAGCTATGCACTTTGAGTATATTGTTTGGAAGGTCTTTTATCTTTTCCTATTCGGTCAAAAAAACAGGGGATTTTCACATTCAGTTTACTAAATTTCAGCAGTGTCTATTAAATTTTGAGCCTGTAAAAAAACTAACTTGCCTACTTCCTGCTATATTTCTATAGCTATTGGATTTATACAGATGAATTGAAATGATACTTGTGTAGAAAAATGAAATAGATAGGGAAAACACCGCTAATTTTAATAGGTTCTGCTGGTGTACACAGGGATGAAATAACTCGATTTTTCAGAAAGGAAACAGTAATTTATTGGCTTCTAAATTTTCATTGAAAGGAAGGTTTTCATCAACAGATCGATTTCTGGAAAGAATTGGGAAATTGGAGTTCATGTCTAAATTTCGAATTAAGATTTTCATAGTGTAGCTTTTGAGTGTTGGTATTT
>NZ_JBLIGN010000023.1:0-35568 GCF_047636915.1 Nonlabens sp.
AATTACTTTTGCACTTTCCCACACAAAAGAACATACAACATGAGTAACATCACCGCAAAAAGTGCCTTAATTTCTGTATTCAGCAAAGAAGGTCTCGCTCCTATCGTTAAAAAAATGAACGACCTAGGCATTACCATCTATTCTACAGGAGGAACTGAAAAGTTCATAAAAGACTTGGGGATTGACGTCGTTCCTGTTGAAGACGTCACTTCCTATCCATCGATTTTAGGAGGTCGTGTAAAAACATTACACCCTAAAGTTTTTGGAGGTATTTTAAACAGACGTGATCATAAAGGGGATGAAGCACAATTAGCAGAATTTGACATTCCTCAAATAGATATCGTCATTGTAGATCTGTATCCTTTTGAAAAGACAGTTGCTAGTGATGCGCACGAGCAGGATATCATAGAAAAAATAGACATAGGCGGGATTTCGTTAATACGCGCTGGTGCAAAAAACTATAAGGATACTCTTTGTGTAGGGACCGTAAAAGATTATTCTAAATTATTAGAAGTCCTAGACTCTGGTAACGGCACAACTTCTATAGATCAACGCAAGGAATTTGCTGCTACTTGTTTTAATATTTCTTCTCATTACGACAGTGCGATTTACAATTACTTTGCTGGTAATTCTGAAGGAAAAGCCCTTAAAATAAGTGAGCAACATGTAATGCCATTACGTTATGGTGAGAACCCACATCAACGTGGGTGGTTCTATGGAGACTTTGATGAGATGTTTATCAAACATCACGGAAAAGCACTATCGTACAACAATTTACTCGATGTAGATGCTGCCGTTAATTTAATGAGTGAGTTTGTATATGACGCTCCTACATTCGGTGTTTTCAAACACAACAATGCTTGTGGGGTAGCACAAAGAGAAACAATCCATCAAGCTTATGTGGATGCCCTTGCTGGTGATCCAGTTTCTGCTTTTGGCGGCGTTTTGATCTCTAATGTGGAAATTGATGCTGCTACGGCTCATGAGATTCATAAATTATTCTGTGAAGTGGTGATTGCTCCGTCTTTTGCCATCGATGCACTAGAGGTTCTAAAGGGGAAAAAAAATAGAATTATGTTAGAGCTTGTTGAAGGTGCGCTTTCGCGGAAGCGAGATAGCAACAAACTAGAAGTCCGTGCCTCTTTAAATGGATATCTAGTTCAAGACCCTAATCTAAAAACAGACCAAGAAGATGATTTAAAAACAGCTACAAAACTCGCTCCTACAGCTGGACAGATAGAAGATCTATTGTTTGCTTCCAAATTGTGTAAGCATACTAAATCTAACACGATAGTTCTGGCAAAAAATAAACAACTTTGCGCCAGTGGAACCGGTCAGACTTCTCGTGTAGACGCCTTAAATCAGGCCATTCATAAAGCTCAATCCTTTAAATTTGACTTAAGCGGCGCTGTAATGTCAAGTGATGCATTTTTCCCATTTCCAGATTGTGTTGAAATTGCTGGTAATGCCGGGATTACGGCCATAATACAACCTGGAGGATCCATTAAGGACGAATTTTCTGTTGATTATTGCAATAAAAATAATATCGCCATGGTTTTCACAGGAACAAGACACTTTAAACACTAGAATTGTTCTAACTTTACGTGACCCTAATTATTAACATTTTACGACTCTTTTTTATGGGATTTTTTGACTTTCTTACCGAAGATATTGCCATCGACTTAGGTACGGCAAACACTCTGATTGTCCATAATGGTAAAGTCGTTGTAGACAGCCCATCCATTGTTGCACGAGATAGAACTACGGGCAAAATTATTGCGGTAGGTAAAGAAGCTGCAATGATGCAAGGGAAAACTCATGAAAACATCAAAACAATTAGACCGTTAAAAGATGGAGTAATTGCTGATTTTGATGCCAGTGAAAAAATGATTTCCATGTTTATTAAGGAGATTCCTGCTTTGAAGAAAAAATGGTTTGCTCCTTCTTTGCGCATGGTTATTTGTATTCCATCAGGGATCACAGAAGTAGAAATGCGAGCAGTAAGAGACAGTGCAGAAAGAGTGAATGGTAAAGAAGTTTATTTAATTCATGAACCTATGGCAGCTGCTATAGGTATAGGTGTAGATATTATGCAACCCAAAGGAAACATGATTGTAGATATAGGTGGTGGAACTACTGAGATTGCTGTTATTGCACTAGGCGGTATAGTTTGTGACAAGTCCATTAAAATAGCAGGTGACGTTTTTACTAATGACATCGTTTATTACATGCGTACACAGCACAATCTTTATGTAGGCGAACGCACTGCTGAAAAAATAAAAATACAAATAGGTGCTGCCACAGAAGATCTAGAAGTGCCACCAGAAGAAATGAGCGTGCAAGGGCGCGACCTTTTGACTGGGAAACCTAAAGAGGTGAAAATAGGCTATCGCGAGGTTGCAAAAGCACTTGATAAATCTATACTGCGCGTAGAAGATGCCGTAATGGAGACTTTATCTCAAACACCTCCAGAACTAGCCGCAGACATCTATAATACTGGAATTTATCTTGCTGGTGGTGGTTCTATGCTACGTGGCCTTGATAAACGTTTATCTCAGAAAACAGACTTGCCAGTTTATATTGCTGAAGACCCTTTAAGAGCCGTAGTACGTGGTACCGGATTAACTCTTAAGAATTTAGAAAAATATAAAAGCGTGTTAGCCTATAAATATAAATAACTTACTTCTAACTTAACTTATTGACTTAATCGCATGCAACAAATCATCAATTTTCTGATCAAGTACAGAAACTTGTTGTTGTACCTATTTTTAATGGTTGCAGCTGTTGTTTTCACAGTTCAATCACATGATTACCATCGTAATACCACCATACATTCTTCGGGAAACATAACCGGAAGTATTCTTCTCACTAAAAATAGTTTTTACGATTACTTTAAACTGCAGGATCAAAATGAAAAATTAAATCAGGAAAATGCATCCCTAAGAATGCGTTTACTAGAGATAAGCGACACCCTTTTAGGAAACGAAACTACTTTCATATTTCCTGATAGTATTCCTTATAAAATTTTCCCTGCAAGAGTCATCAAAAATGATTATTACAAACCAGATAATTATATCACCCTTGATATAGGAACAGATCAGGGTATTGAAATTGATATGGGTGTAATCTCTTCAACTGGAATTGTAGGTGTGATAGACCACAGTAGTAATAAATTCTCTAGAGTCATTTCGATTTTAAACTCACAAATCTCTTTAAACGCTCAAATAAAGGGAACGGCTACCATAGGTTCTTTAAAATGGGCTGGTAATGATCCTTATAGAATGAGCTTAGAGGATGTTCCAAGGCTAGCAAGGGTTACTAGAGGAGATACGATCATAACTGGAAGACAATCTACTATGTTTCCTCCAGACATTCTAATAGGAGTTATAAAAGATGCACAGCTCGTTGAAAATGGTTCTCGTTATAAAATTAATGTTGAGTTATTCAATGACATGACCAATTTAGACTATGTAAATGTCATTAAAAATAGAGATATAATGGCTTTGAAAGCAATTGATACGTTAGGTACTAATGAATAGAACTCTCGCAAATAATATTCTTCGCTTTGCGGGCTTGCTCGTCCTGCAAATATTCTTGTTTGACGAAATTGACTTTTTGGGCTTTATCGATCCCATGATTTATATTCTTTTCATTGTTTTGTTTCCCGTAGAAAACAAGCGATGGAGTTTTCTATTACTCGCATTTGGACTAGGAATTATTCTTGATACTTTTCAAAACAGCGGTGGTGCACACGCAGCTGCCGCTCTAACTGTAGCTTTTACAAGACCTATTTGGCTGCGATTGGTATACGGAGAAAGCTACAGAATGAAAAATCTCAAAGTTATACGAACACCTATCGACAGATTATTATTATTCTTAACCTTATGTATCCTAGCGCACCATTTAGTTTTCTTCAGCCTAATAATTTTTAACAGTTCGCAAATACTCTATACCATTAAACTTACGTTGAGCGTAGGACTTGCCTCATTAATCGCAAACAGTTTATTACTGTCCCTTTTTAAACCTAGAGTTAAAACATGAAAAAACTATTGCTTCTATCCGTTGTAACCTTAGTAGGTTTTATTTTTATAGGTAGAATGGTCTACCTGCAGGTAATTCTTTCTGATGAATTACAACTAGAGGCAGAAAACAACGCGGTAAAAACGGTTTACAACTATCCAGAACGCGGTTTTATTTATGATCGCAATGGAAAACTGATGGTGGCAAATCAAGTAGCTTATGACGTGATGGCCATCCCAAAAGAAACTGGTGATGTGGACTTACATAAACTTTCTACATTACTTAGAATAGAAGAAAGTAGATTAAAGAAAAAACTAGAGACCGCAATGAAATGGTCTACCAATCGGGCTAGTGTGATCGTCCCTCAACTCACACAGGAGGAATATGCACCACTTCAAGAACAACTTAGAAAATTTCCTGGTTTTTACATACAACGACGTTCTTTACGCAAATACCAAGTGGATCACAGCGCAAGCGTTCTTGGATACATTAGAGAGGTCAACCAGAGTAAAATAGATGCCGACGATTACTACGTACAAGGTGACCTAGCAGGTAAAAGCGGTATTGAGCTTCAATATGAAGAAGAGCTTAGAGGTGAAAAAGGATATAAGAAATACACTAGAGATCATTATGGTCGTGCTATAGAATCTTATAAAAACGGTTCCAGTGATCTTGCTCCGATTGCAGGAACAGATCTTACAGTAACTCTTGACAAAGAACTACAAGAATATGCCGAAAAATTAATGAGGAACAAACGTGGCGGCATCGTTGCCATAGAACCTCAAACAGGTGAGATACTGGCACTTGTTACCGCCCCTAATTATGATCCTAGTTTACTAATGGGGCGCAATAGATCTAAGAACATCAATGCCATCTTAAGAGACACCATAGGGTTGCCTGATGTTAATCGAGTATTACAAGGTCAGTATGCTCCTGGATCTCCTTTTAAAGTAATCAATGCATTGGTGGCACTTCAAGAAGGTGTTGTAACAGCACAAGACCGCTTTAGTTGTTATAATGGTTACAACTATGGAGGTAAGAAAAAACTGGGTTGTCATGCCCACTCTAGTCCGCTAGCGATGAATAGAGGCATCGCAGAAAGTTGCAACGCTTACTTTGCTCAAGTTTATAGAAGAATCATTGAGAATGAAAAAACGTCTTCGAAAGGTATGGATATATGGCACGATCATGTGGCTAGTTTTGGACTGGGTGATTTCTTAGGGTATGATTTACCCGTAGGCCAACCTGGAAGAATTCCTGATGGGGATTACTACACCTCTATGTATAAATACAAATGGTATGCTACCACTACCATTTCCAATGCTATAGGTCAAGGAGAAATAGCTGTAACCCCTATACAGCTTGCCAATATGACAGCTGCCATAGCAAACAGAGGTTACTTTTATACACCTCATATCATTAAAGGCATCAATGGTGAGCCTATCGACAACACTACATACACAAATAAAAATTACACCACCATAGATGCAAAACATTTTGAACCTGTAGTGGAAGGGATGAACGAAGTTTATAATTCTGGTACTGCAAAATATGTTCAAGTCCCTGGAATTGAAATTTGTGGTAAAACGGGAACAGTAGAGAATTTCACAAAAATAAATGGGGTGCGTAAGCAACTAACTGACCATTCCGTATTTATTGCTTTTGCTCCTAAAGACGATCCTAAAATAGCCATTGCTGTATTCATTGAAAACGGATACTGGGGTTCTCGTTATGCTGCAAAAATAGCGAGCTTATTAATTGAAAAACATCTTAAGGGTACCATTACGAGAACTGATCTTGAAGACTATCTTCTTACCCATAGTCTGGAATACGAATATGCTAAAAAACTAAGCACAGAACCTTTTAAAATAAATGAAGCCATCGATCAAGGCTTAATTACAATTGAAAAGGAAAACTCGCTTCAACAGTTTTTAGAAAATCTCCAACTTAAAATACGAAACTAATATGGCGATAGGAGACAAGCCCAAATACGACATTGCTTCTATTTTAATTTATGCAAGTCTTGTAGCTATAGGATTACTCAGTATTTATAGTGCTGCTCCCGTATTAGAATACACGTCCATCCTTGATATTAATGAGGTTTATGGTAAACAATTACTTTTTATAGGCGTTTGTGCCATACTTATTATCGTTATACTTTCTGTGGAAGTCAAATTCTATGAACGCTTTGCAGGACTTATTTATGCGGTCTCTCTGGTGTCGCTCGCTGGCCTATATATTTTTGGCAAAGAAGTAAATGGGGCCCTTTCTTGGTATCCTTTAGGTTCTTTTACTTTTCAACCTAGTGAGTTTGCAAAGTTTGCTACCGCTCTTGCCGTTGCGAAATTTTTAAGCCAGCTCAATGTTTCTTTAAAGAATGTTAGAGATTTTATGATCACAGCAGGAATTATTGCCTTGCCTGCACTTCTTATTATACCTCAACCAGATCCAGGAAGTGCCTTAATTTACTGCGCTTTTTTCTTTGCCCTCCACAGAGAAGGATTATCTCTTTGGTACTTAAGTTTAGGACTTATAGCAACCGCTTTGTTTCTAGGTGCGTTGGTAATCACCACTTGGTGGATCCTATTGATTATTGTAGTCATTGTTACTTTATTGTATTTGCTTTCGCGAAAGCAGAAACACCTCAAACACCTTCCTAAACCTAGAGGGTATCTTTATGTAATTGCCGCTGTAATTTGTATTGCTTATACTCTTTCTACCAGTTATATATTTAATAATATTCTAGAAGACAGACATAGAAACCGTATTGATATTGTACTAGGAAGGGTGCAAGACGACGCTGGAATAGGCTATAACATCAACCAAAGTATGATTGCCATAGGGAATGGAGGCTGGGCAGGAAAATCCCTAGATGAAGCAACGCAAACCAGAGGCGGATATGTGCCAGAGCAACACACTGATTTTATTTTCAGCGCTATAGGTGAGGTTTCTGGACTTCTGGGAACAACGGTAACCATTGTACTTTTTATGCTTCTTATCTACCGAGTCATCATTATGGCAGAGCGGCAACGCAATATATTTGCTCGCATCTATGGGTATGGAGTAGCAGGAATATTTTTCCTTCACTTTTTTATAAATGTGGGAATGGTTATAGGTCTTTTGCCTACTGTAGGAATTCCATTGCCATTCATGAGCTATGGTGGTAGTGGCCTTATGGGATTTACGATTTTACTATTTATATTTATAAAACTCGATGCGCATAGAATGAGTTACTATCATTAGGAAAAAAGACCTATTTAAGGACAGATGTCTGGACCACAAATCACGGTTGAATTAAAAATTTGAAACTACCCTTGAAATACCTAAACGCACTTTTTCATATCATTATCGCCGTCCTAGTGACATTGATTACTCATGTAGGCGGGATCATTTGAATTGCAGTTTTTGGTTATTTTAAGTGCCGCAGATCCACTTGGAATAAAAGAAAGCGACTGTGGAGCTTCTCTTTTGTTTATATGCTTTGTGTCTTCTTAATAGTTCCAATTCTTGCTCCATTAAATAGCAGAAGCGCCCTTCCCATTTTTAACGATTACATAGCTCCACATAATTTAAGATATGTATTGTTATGTAGGAATTATATACACGCCGATTTATTTGATTACATGGCTTTTCATTCAGAAAACTACGATAATGCTATCTCTGGACTTCAACTAATTTATCTAGATGCCGGATTTCCTTTTATCCATAGACTCCCTTTATTACCTCACTTGAGTCATAATGATGGTCGTAAAATAGACATTGCCTTTCCATATCTGACGAAAGCAGGCGCAGCAGTAAATTCCCACACGTTCCTTTTGGGTTATGGTGTTTATAAAGAATCGTTAGAACCTGAAATAACACAAGTCAAAATGTAAAGATGCTGGAATCTTACAGTATGATCATGCAAAGTATTTAAGTTTCAACATAAATAAAGACCTAACTATAGTCGAAGCTCTTACGAAGTTCATGATTGATGATATGCTTAAATTTCTACCTGCAGAAAAAATATTAATTGAACCACATCTCATTCCTTGCTTAGAATTAGATCAGTTGTCATCGCATCAACGAAGTGAAATTAGATACCACAGCTGTCACGCAGTAGGACATGATAACCACTTGCATGTACAAATTAAAGGCAACCATACCTGCTGCTTTTATTGTTTACAGTCCTTTACATATGGAAATACAATGGTCCTTTCCATTACTGCATATCGAATCAAAGTAAAAAAGCAGAAGCTCCATTTCCTAATATCGTAAAAGCAAATGATTATATGTCTAAAACAAAAAAATGGATCATCATTCTAGAAAATGAGTTGATCGCGGGATTACCGAAGAAACCGAACAAGCCGGGCGCGTATAAACTTACCTGAAAGAGCCGATTTTTAGATCTTTGCTGATAGCAAAATCACTAAAATAGAAATAGATGTTGTTGCTATAAATTTAAACTAAGAGTTAGTTCGTACTATTGCATTCCAAATGCTTTCTTATGTTTTTCCTTCCACAAAATCTTGATGACTATATCGTTGCTCATTCTGAAGATGAACCGCAAATATTGAAAGATCTCGCTCGAGAGACTTATCAAAAAGTACTGCAACCTATCATGTTATCTGGTCCTTATCAAGGTAGAGTACTCAGCATGATCTCCCATTTAAAAGCCCCTCAGCGTGTTCTTGAGATAGGAACATTTACTGGATACTCAGCGCTCTGTATTGCAGAAGGAATGCCCAATAATAGTGAACTCATAACCATCGATATTAATGAAGAGTTAGAAGATCTCGCTGCGGTATATTTTTCACGCTTTAGCGAAAACGGAACTAAAAATATATCTATAACACAAAAAATAGGAGATGCAATGACAATTATTCCTGAGTTAGAAGGAACTTTTGACTTGGTTTTTATAGATGCAGACAAACCTAATTACATAAATTACTTTCACCTCGTTATGCAAAAAGTACATTCCGGAAGTTTGATTATTTCTGATAATGTATTGTGGCACGGTAAGGTCGTGGAAGACCTCAACCCAAAAGATAAATCGACTTCGATTTTACTGGAATACAACCAACTGTTAAAAGAAGATCACAGGCTGCAAACAGTGCTCTTATCGGTTCGGGACGGACTTACCTTAAGCCGTGTGTTGTAATCTTTTTCTATTTTAGAAAAAAGTAAGTGAAACAACACCCTAGGAGTCATCCTGCGAGAATACCTATATATACATCTGGTGGATAATGGACGCTTAGAAAAATTCTTGAAGACACGAAAGTAACTGGCCACATACAAATAAGCAAAACCCATCTGATCATTTCAGTTGATCACAATACCAAAACTACAAAAGAGGTCACTGTAAAACACATGGCAAAATAACCCCCAAAAAAATAGACCTTTAAGGGTTCTATTCGAACTGAATGCTACCCATTAAAACTGGATCCTCGATGGTTCGCAATCTTTCTACCAGATTTTTAACCAGGTTAGTTACTAAAAAGTCGCCGACACTACCATAGGAATAATTGCCGTAACGATATCATTAAGAGGTCTCTTCACTCTTTTAAAGAACAAATAAAAGAAGAGGATATCAACTAAAAACCAATTTTGAATTTGGATTGCAAAAACCCAAAAACTTTCAAATTCTATCTAACTAAAATTTACGTTTAATAGAACCAGAATCTTCAATTTGATCCTTCACTTCTTCTATCTTTTTAGTAATTTCTTTGACATCTGTGGTAAACCCGTGCTCATCAGCACTTTTACTGATTTCATTTTTGATGTCATCCGTTGCGTTACGCACGGTTTTCATCGCCTTTGCCAGACCACGAGCGATTTCTGGCAACTTATCTGAGCCAAAAACCAATATCACTACCAAGCCTACAATCATAAGCTCTGGTGTACTGATAAATAACGGTATCATTTTCATGTTGCAAATATACGATAGGACAATTTTGAATTACAATTTGTATCTATAGATAATTAAAAAACTCAAAGAAACTAGTTGTTACACCGGACTCCGTTTTTATTATTTCTCGAGACCTTGGAAATTCATCATCTTGCAAGATATAGCTATAAGCAAAAGACCTATCGATGACAAAACTGCCCGCTTGAGCCGTATAATCCATCCTACTGCTAGGCAAATATCTTGTATAAGGAATGAATTCGGGAAAGACAATAAGACGTACAACGTCATTCATATCTGTAAATGGATTGTTGTTAAACTCATAGGTAAATTCACTATAGCCATTAACGGTAAAGCCATTTGCATCTATCCTGTTGATTCGGTTTACATTGAAATTTGCCGTGTATTGATAACGTAAATCTTCCGTTTGAGTTGGATTACCTGCTGTATCGGTTCTTCTGGTAACCACTCGATTAATTCTGTTCTGAGTATCTGTAAAGAATTGTTTATCGACTAGGTCGCCATTGAGATCTGTATATTCTAGAAATACAGAATCTGCTGTATAAGAGAAGTTATAGATGGTAGTTGTTCCACTATTTTTAATAGCTGTTTCTAATCTATTATTAGCGGCATATTCAAAAGTATAAACGGCACTTACAATTCCATTAAACGACACCTGACTTACTAAATCATCTTGATTATATAAGATCTCTATATCCTCGACTACATTAGTCATAACGTCTTGAGCAACCTCTATAGCACTCAATTTTGTTGATTCTAGCACAGGCTCAACAATTCCATCACCGCCGTCACCTTGTTGATCTATTGAAGGATCGTTACAAGAAATAAAAAGCATTGTAACAACCAATAAAAATTGAACTAATTTCATATCACAAAGATATTTCTAATTAAACATAAAAAAACCAGATTCATTGTGAATCTGGTTGTAAAGTTATTTCAGAAGAATGTTAAATTATTTCTTCATTTGGTCAAACTTGCTTATCTCCGCGGCAGCTGGCCATGTATTATTAGACGTATCTACATCAGCAGTTTCTAATTTAGGATCGAGTACTATTTTAATAATTTCCTTGGTACTTGCTTTGCTTAGTCCTATTTCTTTATCGTTTAATCTCCATATCTCTGCTGGATGAGTAACCGTTTCCGTACTGCCATCGACATAAGTATACTCAATAATAATAGGCATTACTAATCCACCTGGCTTTACTACTTTGATATCATAGAAATACTTAGGTGACTTCATCATTGCTCTTTCGGCAGCTGTAAAGTTATCCATTAAGTAGGTTTTTAATTCTCCTACTAACTCAGAAGCTTCTTTACCTTTAAGGTCTTCCTTATAATCTACACTACCTTCTTTTACCATATATACTAAAGCCGGTATCCTGCTTTCATCTATATTTCTAGCTTTCATCATATCTTTCATCGCCTGATTTCTATCGCTAGAAACAAAATACTTCTCAACAGATTCAATACCCATATCATTAAATTGAGTGGTATAGAACCATCCTCTCCAAAACCAATCTAGATCCATAGCACTTGCGTCCTCCATCGTACGGAAAAAATCTTCTGGAGTTGGATGTTTAAACATCCATCTTTCAGAGTATGTGCGGAAAGCATAATCAAATAGCTCACGACCCATTACTGTTTCTCTTAAAATATTAAGAGCTGTACCAGGTTTGCCATAAGCATTAGAACCAAACTGATAAGTGTTTAGACCTTTACTCATTATTGGTGCAATGTATCTCTGATCTCCGGCCATGTAAGGAACAATATTAGCTGCTGGTCCACGCCTTGAAGGATAAGCATCTAAACCTTCGATAGAAGTCGGGTAATTTTCTCCCATGTCTTGCTCTGCAACGAACTGTACAAAAGTATTTAAACCTTCATCCATCCAGGTCCATTGACGTTCATCAGAGTTTACGATCATTGGGAAGTAGTTATGTCCTACCTCATGAATAATTACAGATATCATTCCAAATTTAACCCGATCAGAATAATTCCCTTCCGTATCTGGACGACCGTAATTCCAACATATCATAGGATATTCCATCCCTTGATTCTTTGCGTGTACCGATATTGCTTTGTGATAAGGATAATCAAAAGTCATTCTTGAATACGACTTTAAAGTTTGAGCGACTGCTTTAGTAGACCATTGCTCCCATAAAGGGTTTCCTTCTGGAGGGTAAATAGAAACTGCCATAATATCCTTTCCTCCTACTTTCACAGCCATAGCGTCTGCCACATAACGACGTGAAGAAGTCCAACCAAAATCACGAACATAGTCTGCTTTAAGCTTCCATGTTTTCATTTCTTTAGAACCCGGCATCATCGCTAGTTTTTCAGCTTCTTGCTGTGTTCTAATAACTACAGGGTTTTCAAATGACTTCTGCGCCTGTTCATAACGAGCTAATTCTGTTTTAGAATACATGTCTTTGCGGTTCGTTATTTTTCCAGTTCCGTCCAACCAGTGGTCGGCAGGAACCGTAATATTTACCTCAAAAGTACCAAATGGCAATGCAAACTCATCACGACCCCAAAATTGACTATTTTGCCATCCTTCTACATCATTATAAACTGCCATTCTAGGATAGAACTGTGCAATTACATAAGCTCTATGACCGTCAGGAAACTGCTCGTACCCACTACGGCCGCGACCATTAACGTGGTCATTTATATTATAATCCCATTCGATATCAAATTCAAAATCCTTTCCAGATTTTAATTTTTCTGGCATCTCAACACGCATCATAGTTTGATTGATCGTGTAGGTCAATGGGTTACCATTTTTGTCCAGTACTTTTTTAATATTAAAACCACCATCAAAAGGCTCACTTAAATATGCTCCTGCAAAACCAGATGGTTGCATGAATGGCTCCACGCCGCCGCCTTCAATAAGAGGGGTTTTAGAATCCTTTGAACGCATATTTTGATCCAACTGCACCCATAAATAATCCAGCACATCTGGAGAATTGTTCGTGTACGTAATGGTTTCATAACCAAATAAGTGATGATTTTCATCATCTAACCTAATATCCATTTCATAATCAGCACGTTGCTGATAATATTTAGGTCCTGGAGCACCACTAGCACTGCGATACTGGTTAGGCGTAGAAAATTCCTGATATAACTGACGGAATTTATTGATGTTAGCATGTTCTTCAAGCTTAGGCTCTTCTTTGACTTCTTTTTCTTGTGCAAAAGAGCCAAAAGAGACCAGCATTATAGTGATAAACAATAGTTTAATAACTTTCATGTATTTAATTTAAATTAAGAAATGCTAAATTAACAATAATGAATAATCTAAAAAGCTTTTAACTAAAACTTTGCAGTATCCGTTCGTTTATTTTTATCGATTAACAGAGTGCGACGCTCTCCGTCGATATTCATGTGAATTAAATTTTTCTGTCCTTCAAAAAGCTCTAGAAATGCATTAAACCTCATAGTCACTTCTTTGGGAATATTTTTTGAAGGTAGCTCTATATAAAGTACTATTTGATCTCCTTCATATTCTGCTCCTATAAAATTAGGTATAGAATTCACACCGTTTATTTGAACTTCTAATTTTTTTGCTAAGTACCCTTTTAAAAGAGGATACACCTCTTCCATAGTAGATTTATTTCCTAACTCAATAGGATCTTGGATTCGCGCATTGAGAACATCTTCTAGATCATCAATGAAAAACCTCGTGACCATCTGAACGCTTTTTGCACTTTTACTATACGTAGCATTGGACACAGAAATATAATATTTATGTACATCGTTCATCTCGATGTTACTTTCTACCAAAAGCTCTTGGATGGTGACACCTAAGGTTTCAATCTTTTCTTCGAATTCATTAAAAGAGATAACAGTAGTCATTTTAGAAAACGATACGAGTAGCATACCGACGATACCAATCAGGGATAATCTTTTTACTTTTTTAAACATTTTTGGTTTTTAAGAATACTCGGAAATAAACCTATATACAGAACAAGAAACATAGACTTTCCTAAACGGTTTAGAAATTGATCTATGATTATAGTAAAGTGACGTCGCCTAAATAAATACCGTGAAAACGATCTCCATTTATGTCATCCCCATCTATCTCTATAGCGTATCCTGTTCGATATGGTGTAACTCTTAGGTACCCTGAAGTTAGAATTAATCCGCGATTTGTAGCACTTGTAGAATCGTAGTCTACATCATAAGAAACAAATGCATTACCTATTTCTTGATTGGGATCTATTTTATAAGTGCCTGATTGGAAAACAACATCGCGATCACCGTAAAGGACTATTTCTAACAATACGCCTGCTCCTTGCAACTCACTGTTCATATCTACGGTTAAACTTTCATCCGTTATAAAAGCGGCCGTTCTATATACACTAGGTCTAACTTCTTCTACATCATTATAAAAAGCCTTAGTAGACTCAAAGGAACTAGCAGAATCTGTTCCATAACAAAATAAGTTCACTACTAATGGTGGACCTGATGGTAAATCATCATCACTATCACATGATGTGACACTGAATAAAAATAGAGCTACTAAACCGAAAACGGTGTTCTTTACTGCATTATTTTTCATTGCTTTTTTCTTTGATAGAAGGTGAGAAACCTTCCGTTATTTTTGAATAATTCTTTTTTTCTTTAAACAAAGTTACTTGATTTGAAAGAAACTGAAGCAAATCTAGCTCTCTTTCTGTTTCAAATAGAGATTCATTGAGGCCATTATCTTTAGCAAAATACATGAATTCATAAAGATCTTCTGGAAGCAATTGCAAGTAATCAAGTAAGTACTCTGTGCTATAGGTGTTTTTTAAAACGTGCACATCAAATTTTTGTCTCCTTACATCTGGTGCCGTATCAATGCCATTTTCAATAGTTGCGGCTAACTCATTTATTGCAGCTCCTGCTGCCAGCAGAGCAAGTCCTCCAATAATATTTGCCATATTAAATCTGGGCATATTTTGATTAAATGCCTCATTTCTTACCCCATATTCTTCAGGCTGTTTGATCCGATCAGAAAACGTATTTTCCATACGGTCTACAGCTCTTGTTTTTAAATTGAGGTCACTTACCTTGTCCACTTTGGTATCCACATAAAGTGTTTTTTTAACCTTAACACGCATTAGCCCATCCTCTATAATGACTTCGTCTAGCTGATTTATGCCTTCATCAAGAGAGATAACCACCTTTTTATCTTCCATTACTTTTTTAGTAATCATTAAAGCAAATGATTCTAATTGCACTGCTTTAAAAGAAAGTCTATCTTCTTCTCTTGCATGAATTAAGAAACCTCCCTCTTTATTTGTCACTGTCCCTTCTAGAGATGCTTGATTAAAAACAGTAACACCTTCCAACGGCTTATTTGCTTCGCTGTAAATGGAACCTTTTATTTGTATGCGTTCTTTTTGCGCATTGATCAGTCCACCGACTAATAAAAGAAACATCAAAACCTCTTTCATAATTATAAATTTATCAATTGACCTAAAATAAAGTCAAAAACAATTATTCTAAACAAATAACGCACAATTAATCCTATCATTGTTTGAGTTTAACGATGTTTAACCTAGCCCAAAGCTTACTATGAGAAACATGATCATTGCCAGTACATCTACCATTCATGGTACAGATTACCTTTCTTATCTACTTCCAGATATCATGGAAGTATTTAAAAAACAAAGTATAAAAAACCTTCTATTTATCCCCTATGCAAGACCAGGAGGTATTTCTCATGATAGTTATACTGACAAAGTAAAGACTGCTTTTAAAGACACTGAAATTGAAGTCCAAGGAATTCATGAATTTAAAAATCCTAAAGAAGCCATAGAAAATGCTGAAGCTATTTTTACTGGTGGTGGAAATACATTTGTACTTGTTAAGATGCTTTACGACCTAGAAATAATGAGCAGCTTGCGCAAGCAATTGTACGCAGGAACTTTTTATATTGGCACAAGCGCTGGTAGCAATATTTGTGGTCTTAACATGAGAAATACAAACGATATGCCTATAGTCATGCCATCCAATTTCAAAACTATGGGCGCGGTAGGTTATAATATCAATGCACATTATTTAGATCCAGAACCATCTTCTACTCACATGGGAGAAACTAGAGAAGAGCGCATCAAAGAATTTCACTGTTATAATAACTTACCCGTTGTAGGATTGCGAGAAGGAAGTTATATCAGAGTTCAAAACGAAAAAGAAATGCTTTGCGGCACCCATACGGCAAGAATATTTCAACAAAACAAAAATGCCATGGAAGTTCCTTCTGGATATAACTTTGCAGAACTTCTAAAATAGGCTAACTTTATCAAACGTAGTGTCATGTCGTCTATACCGTATAACCAAAACAAATCTGAACCATTTTTTTACCTGAAAAAACGATAAAACTATAACAGAATTGGCGTGTTTTTTAGAAAATAAAGTGATGCCTATAGACCATACCAAGTTGGATTGTTCTCAGGAAGGTAAAGGACTAGGTAAAATTAAATGACATAAAACTCCCATTATACCAAAGAAAAAGGACTTAAGATCCATACATGGTGTCCTTTTACAAAAGTGCTTTTTAAGAGAAATAAAAACAGTGACAGCCTCCATATATGAATTTAAAACTAAAAACAGAACGATTGTACTTAAGGCCTTTTCAAGAAAAAGATGCGCCATTCCTCTATGAACTTAATAGTGACGAAGAGGTAATGAGATACACGGGAGACTTTGCTTTTTCAACTATAGATGCCGCCAAAGAATTTGCAATCGATTATGTTTCAAATCCGCAGGGGCAATTTGCGTCATATCACATGGGGCGACTTGCTGTTATTAGAAAAGAAGATGACGTTTTTCTAGGTTGGAATGGTTTAAAGTATCATAAAGAGGCCGGTTTTGTAGATATAGGTTATCGCTTTATGAAAAAATATTGGGGAAAAGGTTATGCCACCGAATCTGGAGTAGCGGTAGTTATCCATGCTTTTGAAGATCACGGTATAGATGCATTAATCGCACAGGCCCATGAACTAAATTACGGCTCACAACTAGTAGCAAAAAAACTAGGTATGACTTTAGAGCATAGATTTTTATGGGATGGCAGAGAACCTGCCAGACAGTATAAAATCATTAAAGAAACCTATCTCAAAAATTTAAAATAATCACAGATGATTGCTATCCAACCCATCACAGCGAGGGAAACCTTAAGCGTTAGAAATTCAGTTCTTAGAAAAGGAAGAACTTTGGAAGAGTGTCATTTTTCTGGAGATGAATTAGGGACAACTTTTCATTTAGGGGCTTTTGAGAAAGATAAAATCCTAGGAGTCGCTACTTTTTTAATGAACAAAGACATTCACCTGAATAAAATAGAAGATATCAAACTCCATTATTGTTATCAATTAAGAGGTATGGCGGTTCTCGAAATTGCTCAAGGAAAGGGAATAGGCAAAAAATTATTAAAACAAGCGGAGCAAATTCTTAAAGAACGTAACATTAAGGTTCTTTGGTTCAATTCCCGCATAGGAGCGACAACTTTCTATGAGAAAATGAGTTATGATGTTGTAAGTGATGTATTTGACATTCCTACTGTTGGAGACCACTACAAAATGATGAAATTGTTATGATACGCCTACTCAGTTACTTCTTGTTATTTCTTTTTATGCAAACGCAGCCGTTAGATCAAAAAAAGCTTACTGGACAGGCCTCTAATCCTAAAGACCTTTTAGAGAAAGAAACCCAAGAGGCTTTTGATCTTATGAAAAAAGCCGCTGCAAAAGACGGGATCCATATGGCTGTAGTTTCAGGATATAGAAGTTTTACCAGACAGACACAAATTTGGAACCGCAAATATAAAAAGTACGCAGTGCAGGGACTTGAACCAGATGCTATTTTTGACAAAATTGTAGAATACAGCACTGTTCCAGGCACTTCCCGACATCATTGGGGTACCGACATAGACCTAATTGATACCAACGCCACGTACTCTGGTGATGTTCTCGTTCCTTCAAAGTTTCATGGCACCGGCCCTTTTTGCAAGCTGAAGGACTGGATGGAGAAACACGGCTCTACATATAATTTTGAATTGGTTTATACCATGAATAATACCCGCACTGGTTTTAAATATGAGCCCTGGCATTACAGCTATGTTCCGCTTTCGCGAAAGCGATATAACGATTACGTAAAAACCATAGATTTAGTTCATTTCCTTAGATCAGAAACTGTTATGGGAATGGATAAAATCAGTGAAAAACGGATCAAACGGTACATAGAAGAGCATATCAAGGGTATCAACCCAAAGTTAAAAGGCTTATTTTAATAAATTAGAAATTGCGTAATGGTGAAATTAATAGGTCTGTTTTGGAAAGGAATAGAAAAGTAATTTCACAAGCCTATTTTCTTAATTTTAGGATTCATTCTACCACTAAGGAGCTAAAAAAAAGCCCACTTTTCAGTTGAGCGTTTGTTATAAAGATAGTGCTCTCTTAAAAAGAATACACCACTTCTAGTTTATAATCTTCTAAAGTTTTCTTTGCTTTTTCTAGGTCTTCTGTAAACCCCAAAATATAGCCACCACCGCCAGAACCGCAAAGTTTCAAGTAATAATCGCCGGTGTCCAGTCCCTTTTCCCATATAGCATGGAATTGTGCGGGAATCATAGGTTTGAAATTATGTAGTACGACGTGAGAAAGTTTCTTTACGTTGCCAAAAAGTCCTTTTACATCGCCGCTCAAGAAATCTTCCACACACATATCTGTATATTTCACGAACTTGTCCTTCAACATAGCACGGAAACCTTCTTGCTTCATGTTTTCCATAAAAATATTTACCATCGGTGCGGTCTCACCTACTATTCCAGAATCTAAAAGAAAAACAGCTCCTTTTCCAGTCGCAAGTTGCGATGGGATTCCTGCTGGTTCTATATCTTGTTGAGAATTGATTAAAATAGGCAGGCTCAAATAGGAGTTTAAAGGATCTAATCCTGAACTTTTTCCATGAAAGAAACTCTCTATTTTTCCAAAAATATCTTTTAAAATCAATAGTTTCTCTCTGGTCAAGTTTTCTAATACAGTGATTTTCTCAATCGCATATTTATCATATACAGCAGCTACTAATGCTCCACTACTTCCTACGCCATAACCTTGTGGTATACTAGAGTCAAAATACATTCCTGCATTCAAATCGTCTCTAAGACTAATAAGATCAAATTGTGGAAAATATTTGTCTGTTTCTTGAAGTAATTCTATATGAGTAGCCAGACGCTCTAAATTCTTATTAGATTGTACCGATTCTTCGGTTAATTCATCACTTATTTTAAGTGCTCCTTTATAGAAATTATAAGGAATAGAAAGACCTTTGGAGTCTTTAATAATCCCGTATTCTCCAAAGAGTAAAATCTTAGAATAAAATAATGGTCCTTTCATACGCCTAAGTTAGCACTTTTTTGCACCAGTGCCTATCTGATCACAAATATAATGAGAGTTTTGACAATATTGATCCAATTTGTTGTTAATCAGTTCACCGACAGCAATTTTATGTTCACTAGGGTATAGAAGGTGCACATTTGCTCCTGCGTCTAGTGTGAAACAGACTGGTATTTGCGTTTCTTTTCTAAAAGCCCAGATCTCCTCGATTATAGAAAGTGTTTGAGGTTTCATGAGGATAAAGTAGGGATGAGATGTCATCATCATAGCGTGTAAAGTAAGCGCTTCGCTTTCTGTAATTTTAATAAAAGTCTCTAAATCGCCCTCTTCTAAGGCCTTTTTTAGGGTAGTTAAGTTTTCATGAGCTTGTTCAAATCTCGCTTTCGCAAAAGCGTGACCATTCATTAAATCGTGTCCTATTGTCGAGCTCACAACTTTCTCTCCTTTATCCACTAATAAAATAGTATCCTGAAAGTCCCTGAATATGGGATGCAACAATTCGCTTTTATCGATTCCATAATGATTAGAACTACCTTCTGTATCTTTATGCTCACCCCATAAAACAGCTGCTCCCTGAAGACTGCGACAAGCGCTTCCAGAACCTAATCGTGCTAAAAATGACATTTTATGATAGTCCAGCGGCACGCCAGTAAGCTCACTTTCAAAATCTATAACACAAGCACTTAAAGCAGCCATACTACTGGCACTACTCGCTATTCCAGAACTATGCGGAAAAGTATTGTGCGTATCAATCTCAAAATGATAATTGGCTATCCATGGACAGTAACTAGCAATACGCTTAAAGTAGGCCTCGATTTTAGGTGCAAATTCTGGTATTGCCTCGCCATCGTAACTAATACTAAAACTGTGTTTTCCTTGGCTCGCTTTCACGCTAGTAATGGTGCGACAAGCGTCTAATGTAAAACTTATAGAAGGATTTGCAGGCAGTTGCAACCCGTGCTTTCCCCAGTATTTTACAAGTGCAATGTTAGAAGGCGCTTGCCATTTTGTCGCCAGCGACTCCTTTAATTCTACAGCATTTGTGAGCTTAAAATTCTCTTCCAATTGTCGATCGTATTTAGTTTGCAAAGATAAGATACGAAAAGTGGTTAAGAAATGTTTGACGCACCGCTTTCTTTCTTCTGAAAAAGCGGTGCTTCGTTTACTTGTGGTGCATTTATTAAAGCATCAAATTGATTCTGCTAAAAAGCAGAATAAAAACAATGATTTTTGTAACAAACACAATTATTTACTGTCCAATGAGAAAGTGCTTTTATAAATAGCTGACCATCTAAAATCAATCCATGTTCATTTATCTTAGAGTTTTAAAGGAGAGTTTCTTTTTTGCCATAAATGCATTGCGCACTAATTTGTTGCGTACTTTCCTCTCCTTACTAGGAGTTACCATTGGCATTTTTTCCATCATAGGAGTTCTGGCTGCCATTGATTCTTTAGAAAAAGAAGTTACCGATGGGCTTAACGAGCTAGATGTTTCTACCATTTATATACTGAATAGATCCTTTGGCCCTACCGAATTAGATCCATACGAGTACGAGAACTTTCCTAATGTTTCATATGATGAATATCAGATGCTGCAGCGCAGTATGGAAGATATAGACGCCATTACCTACACCGTATTTGCGACACCAGAGAATATTAAATTTGAAGGTAAAACCGCAACTGGAGTAAGTATCATTCCTGGAACTGAATCTTTTTATGACATAGATAATGTTAAATTAACGGAAGGTCGTTTCTTTAATGGATCAGAATCTAATAGCGGGAGTCCAGTGGTTGTCATAGGTAGTGAGGTAGCTTCAAGTCTTTTTGGCACTACTGACCCCTTAGGCAAACGCGTTAGATTATACGGTAACAAATTCACCATCATTGGAGTTTTAGAAAAAGTAGGTCAAGGATTAGGTTTTGGACCTTCAAAGGATGGAAGCGCTTATGTGCCCGTCAACTTTGTTCGTAAAATATATGGTGATAATAATAAGACTAGAATAGCTGCTATTATTCTTAAACCTAAAAAAGGAGTCGATCCAGATGAGTTCACAGCAACTTTTGAACAAAAATTACGGGCTTATAGAGGTTTAAAACCAGATCAGATCAACAACTTTTTTATACAGCCCTTAAAAGGCCTTACTGATTTAATTGACCAAGTGACTTCTGTATTAAAAATTATAGGAGTTATCATTTCTGGCTTTTCCATGCTGGTAGGTGGTTTTGGAATTGCAAACATTATGTTTGTGAGCGTCAAAGAACGAACTAACTTGATTGGAATTCAAAAATCCTTAGGAGCCAAAAGACGTTTTATCCTTTCTCAATTTTTATTTGAGTCCATTATTTTAGCACTTTTTGGAGGACTCTTTGGCCTTCTATTTGTCTGGCTGGGCACATTGATAGCGAACACAGCAACAGATGACTTTACTTTTATCTTGTCCTCCTCAAATATTATTCTAGGAACTAGTGTGAGTGCTGCAATAGGTCTTATCGCTGGAATTGCGCCAGCTATTATCGCTTCGAGATTAGATCCTGTTGAGGCGATTAGAACTGGTATGTAATAGCTTCTTAGAAAAATCATTACTTTGAAATCGATTTAACCCTATCGTTAAGTTTTTATAGTACGAAACTATTATATGCAGGTCAAGTGAGCACCTCTAACCAAATCACGAGTATATCATTTATACCTTCAAAAACTTCATTATCAAGATACCCATAGCTTACCGATAGGCATTCCTCTCAATTGATATAAAAGCATACAAGTAAAAAATCTGAGCTTTATATCTTGCAGGGATAGCATTAAAATGTATCTGTGATTTTTTATTTGAAGGAAGTCTTTTTACATCACCAAACAAAATAAGTAAATACTGAAATAATTATCATAAGGTTGGAAGTGTCCAGTTCTTCTGGTTCCTGTAGGACTTGGCTATAAATTTATATATATATGTACCGTTGCTGTTCTCCTACTACTGTCAACGCCTAGAACTCATGTCATTTTTTTATTTTTTTTAAGTTGATGTTTCCGCACGTGCCAAATGCCCGATATAAAAATCCCTAGTACAAAATTCCCTATAAATCTTATCTGGTATGCCTAATAAAAGCTGGGTACTAGTATTAGTTTTTCTAGAACACACACTTACATTTTAATTTAAATTTCCTGTTCATTTTCAAATAACTAAAAGGCTATCTTTGCAAAAAATTAGAATACGATGGGCAGAGATAACGAAGGATCTAAAAGTAAAGGAAGCGGCCGCCGTGATGGCAAAAGCGCAGGTGCTTCAAAAAATAATGACCGACGTAAAGAAGGATCATCTGACTTTAAAGGGAAGCCTTCTGCTAAGAAGAGCGACTCTGATCAACGTCCTACTACTCGTGGCGGTAAAAATCAGGTGGTAGGAACATCCCGTTCTGGAAAACCCGTCACTAAAAAAGAATACATAGACCGTAAGAAGACCGAAAGCTTTTCTAAGAGGAAAACTGATAAAACCGGTACCAGACTAAACAAATATATTGCAAATTCGGGACTATGTAGTCGTCGGGATGCTGACATCTATATCAAAGCAGGTAGCGTTAGAGTAAATGGAAAACCTGTTATAGAAATGGGGTATCAAGTAATGCCGGGAGATGAAGTGCGCTTTGATGATAGACCCATACAAGCCACTAAGAAAGAATATTTTATTCTTAACAAGCCTAAAGGATTTAATTCCCCTCGGAAAGGAGAAGGTTCTACAAGAACCGTTCTTGACCTTATGGAAAACGCAAGTCCTAACAGCCTGCATTTTGTGGGACGATTAGGAAGATCTTCCTTAGGGATCATGCTGTTTACAAGCGACCTTGAACTGTCTAATAAGCTCAATAATCCTAAACAAAAACTACGCAAGATCTACCAAGTGGCCCTAGATCGAAGCTTTAAACACGAAGATTTAATGAGATTGCGTAACGGTATCTCGTTGGATCGTGAAGAAATAGAAATTAAAGAGATCAACTACGTAGAAAATGGTAAGAATAACGAGATAGGTATTGAAATCCACAGCGGTAAGGATAACATCGTGCAACGTATTTTTGAATCTGTAGGATATGAAATAAAAGTCCTTGATCGCGTAGTGCTAGGTGGTCTGACTAAGAAAGATTTGCCTCGTGGTCATTTCCGCAGACTCACTGATCAAGAGGTCATTAACCTCAAGATGATTCAATAAACAATTAACTTTCTGTTAACTTCTTCTGTTCTAAATTTAACTGCTGCTAGAATCATCTAACAGAGCTTTTTTTAACCATCAGTTTACGACATTGAATACAAAATACATCGATCTCATCGATCAAACTTATTTTTTTCCGACGGAAGAATTTGAGCTTAACGATGCACAATTACAATTTCACGGTATCGATCTTATGGCGCTTGTAGAGCAGTATGGATCTCCTTTAAAATTCACTTATTTACCAAAGATTTCGGACAATATCAATCGCGCAAAAGGTTGGTTTTCTTCTGCTTTCGCGAAAGCAGACTACAAAGCAAACTATCATTACTGCTATTGTACAAAAAGTTCGCACTTCAAGCATGTCCTAGACGAGGCTTTAACCAATGATATTCATATCGAAACGTCTAGTGCTTTTGACATTCATATAGTCAACAAGTTAAAGGAAGAAGGCAAAATCCGAAAGGAAACCTATGTGATATGTAATGGTTTTAAGCGCGACCTTTACATACAAAATATTGCAGCCTTGATTGATTCAGGGCAGAATTGCATTCCGATTATAGATAACTATGAAGAGTTGACATTGTTGACTAATGCGACCCGTAAAAAGTTCCATGCTGGAATACGCATTGCAAGTGAAGAAGAGCCTAAATTCGAATTTTACACCAGTAGATTAGGAATAGGCTATAAAAATATCTTGAATTTCTACAAAAGCCAAATTGAAACTAACGATCAAGTTCAACTCAAGATGTTGCACTTTTTTATCAACACGGGCATTAGAGACAATGCTTATTACTGGAATGAACTTCATAAGTGCCTGAAGGTTTATGTAAGTCTTAAAAAAATATGCCCGTCTCTAGATAGTCTCAATATAGGCGGTGGTTTTCCTATAAAGAACTCTTTAGTTTTTGATTTTGATTATGAATACATCATCCATGAAATTGTGGCTCAAATTAAACAGGTTTGTGATGATGCTAAAGTCGATGTACCAAATCTTTTTACAGAATTTGGTTCTTTTACTGTAGGAGAAAGCGGTGGTGCTATCTACAAGATATTGTATCAAAAACAGCAAAACGATCGTGAAAAATGGAACATGATCAACAGCTCCTTTATCACAACACTACCAGATTCTTGGGCTATTAACAAGCGTTTTATCATGTTGCCATTGAACCGTTGGAATGAAGAGTACGAACGAGTGCTTTTAGGCGGCCTCACATGTGACAGTGATGATTATTACAATAGCGAGCAAAATATTAATGCTATATACTTACCTAAATATAATAAAGACAAACCACTGTATATAGGCTTTTTTAATACAGGAGCCTATCAAGAAAGCATAGGAGGTTATGGTGGTATTCAGCACTGTTTAATACCCGCACCCAAGCACGTATTGATAGACCGCGATGAAGACGGCAGCATCACCACTAGGGTATTTAAAAAACAACAAACTAGTGAGCAAATGCTGGGAATTTTAGGGTATTAGTAATGAGTATGTGGCATTAGGGATGCGGTAAATTTATCAGGGCCTTTTTTAAGCGCTACGCGTAGCCTACCGGAATGTATAGCCTTTGAGAAAAGAAATCATAACGAGGAAGCTGAGTACTGAGGATCTCGAAGTCCGGTTTGTGGAATTGAAATCGAACTTGAAATGATTCCTTTGATGTACGGGCAATAACAGTTAGAATCACTTTTAAACCCATTCCCTCAAAAGGAATACATGTAAAGTGTATCACTATTGATCATTTAAAACTTTTGCTTCCGCACCCCTGAGGGTTGTAGAAACAAAGCAGAACTAAATCCGTTACCTATACTTAAAGAAAAAGGTTCTTTAAGGAGATTTGAAAATGGAATGGAAATTTAAGTAAAATTGTTCCCTTTGAAGCCTTGCACTTTTCCAGTGTAGCGATCAGTTTCCACAGGGAAAAAAGGGATGTGGAAGAGGCGTGTTTCACACTGCGCATTGATATAATTAGTACTTTTAAGCAAATTTTTAACAAATTAGCATGACCAATTCAAACTATGCAGGAATCCCAGATGAATATGCTGGCTTAGAAAATGCATCTATTGTTTTAATTCCTGTTCCTTATGATGGAACAAGCACCTGGCAAAAAGGTGCTGATAGAGGCCCGAGCGCGTTTTTAGACGCAAGTCGGAATATGGAATTATACGATATCGAGACGGACTCTGAAATATACCATCACGGTATCCATCTAGCCCCCTCAATTACTGAAAACAGCTCTCCTGAAAAGATGGTAAAAGCAGTTCATGCAGCGACAAAGAAGTTTATCAAAAAAAATAAATTTGTAACACTTTTTGGAGGAGAACATTCCATCTCTATAGGAAGCATCCGCGCATTTTCTGAGATGTATGAAAATCTAAGCGTCTTACAAATAGACGCTCATGCCGACTTAAGGAAAGAATATGGCGGCAGTACTTGCAACCATGCTTGTGCCGTTTACGAAGCAAGTCAGAATGCCAACCTCATTCAAGTAGGAATACGTTCCATGGACAGCATAGAAGTAGGCGTTAACGATGAGGAGAAAGTGTTTTATGCTCACGAAATGATAACGGACGACTACTGGCTAGAAAAAGCAACCGAAGCCCTTACCGAAAATGTGTTTATCACCATTGATTTAGATGCTTTTGACCCTTCAATTTGTCCGTCCACTGGAACCCCAGAACCCGGAGGTTTACTGTGGTATGAAACCTTAGAATTTTTAAAAATGGTGTTTGCAGAGAAAAATGTAGTTGGATTTGATATCGTAGAATTATGTCCTAATCCAGCAGAGAAATCGTCTGATTTTCTTGCGGCAAAGTTGTACTATAAAATGTTGAGTTATAAATTTAAACACATCGCGCTAGAAGGAGAAAGTGGCTATGATGCTGATAAATCTTTTGCTAGAGTGGGATTGAAAAAAATGAAAGATACAGCTAATTAATCCTGAAAAAATAACATGGAAAAACCGATAACAGCATTTCTAGAAAAATACTTTCTTCATTTTAACAGTGCGGCACTTGTTGATGCTGCAAAAGGTTATGAAGACCAATTAAATCAAGGATCAAAAATGCTCGTTTCTCTAGCTGGAGCGATGAGTACCGCAGAGATTGGTAAGATTTTTGGCGAGATGATACGTCGAGATAAAGTGCATATAATTTCCTGTACAGGCGCAAATCTAGAGGAAGATTTAATGAACTTAGTAGCCCACAGTCATTATAAGAGAGTTCCTAATTATCGAGATTTAACGCCACAAGACGAGTGGGATCTACTAGAAAAGGGACTCAATCGAGTGACAGATACCTGTATTCCGGAAGAAGAAGCTTTTAGGAGATTGCAAGAACACATCGTTAAGATTTGGAAAGATGCAGAGGATAAGGGAGAGCGCTATTTCCCTCATGAATACATGTACAAGCTTTTATTAAGCGGCGTTCTAGAGCAATACTATGAAATCCCGATTGAGAACTCCTGGATGTTTGCGGCTGCCAAAGCTAATTTACCCATCGTAGTTCCAGGATGGGAAGACAGTACCCTGGGTAATATTTTTGCCAGTTATGTATTAAAAGGGGAATTAAAAGCAAGTACTGTAAAAAGTGGTATTGAATACATGACCTTTCTAGCTGACTGGTACACCAACAATTCTCAAAAGGGAATAGGCTTTTTTCAAATAGGTGGTGGCATCGCAGGAGATTTTCCTATTTGTGTGGTTCCTATGCTCACACAAGATATGGAACGCACAGACACACCATTCTGGAGCTACTTCTGTCAGATATCTGACTCTACGACTAGTTATGGAAGTTACTCTGGGGCAGTGCCAAACGAGAAGATTACCTGGGGGAAATTAGATCAAGACACGCCTAAATTCATTGTGGAAAGCGACGCTACTATTGTAGCTCCATTAATTTTTGCATATTTGTTAGAAATGTAACCTATGAAAAGCGTCCTTATCGTTAGTGCTATTTTATTCAACTCCTTAGTTTACAGTCAGTATTCTTGGACACCAGCAGTTGTGTCATTAAAAAACGGAAGTGTTCTTACAGGAGAAGCAAAAATACCTCAGGTAGGTGCCTCTTTCAATTTTGGCGGTACAGAAAAGCTAAATTTTCGTACAGAAAAAAAAGCCAAAAAGAAAAAATTCAAAATTCAAGAAGTAGATCACATCTTATTTACAGTGACTTTTAAGGAACGAGTGAATGGCAAGCGAATTGAAAAAACAGAGATTGAAACATATGTACCAGTATTGATAAAGAAAAGAAATACGTCAACTCTTTTAAGTTTTATGCAAGAAGTAGTTCAAGGTAAAGTGAGTCTTTATGGCCGCACAGTTACTCAAAATAGCGGGGCATGGATGCCTGGTGCTGGAGGCGTTAATGCTATTCCTGTTTTTATAGGCGACTGGTCACAACACAATCAATTATGGGTATGCCGTGAAGGAAAAGAAGCAGAACTTATCAATCATGTCAGTCTATTTAAAGGTTTTAAAAAACGAGCATCTGAATATTTCGGTGATTGCCCTAGCCTAGTAAACAAGATAGAAGGAAGAGCTCTTAAAAAATCAGACTTAAAAGAGATCGTGGAGTTTTTCAATTCCAATTGTGGTGGTTAAAATTTAATGGTGTTTCCGCTTTCGCGAAAGCGAAACAAAAATAAAAGCCTAGAAGCCAATTTAAACATAGCAGTTCACATACATTTCGTTTGGTTCTTTTCCATATACCAGCTTTGCTCCCTACAGACGCCGTCATCATTAAATAATGCCGAAACTATGGCTATTGTAATCTTAAACTGAACAGCATATAATTCAAACTTTCAATAGAATATTTAGGAAATAATTTAGTGTGAGTTGACCTCTAAATCTCGATTTACAGAAATTTTAAACAGTAGAAATTAATCATGAAAACAGGTTTTAATTATAACCTGCTTATCTAAAAACAGAGAGAAAAGGCACTATGAGCGACCTAAACAGAAGTAAGATTGAGAATTTGAATCTGGAGTTTTTACAGCTCAAAGATTACGAAGAGTTAAAACATGCCATGATTGATTCTTACAACAACTTACCCGATTCCTACTGGAGAGAAGAGCAAATTAAAACACTTTGCGAGAAATTCCCTGAAGGTCAAGTCGTTCTTAAAGTGAATGAAGAAATCGTAGCTTGCGCTCTTTCTATAGTTGTCAAGTATGAGGATTTTAGTGGCCAGTACACGTATGAAGAAGTCACTGGTAATTACAAATTCACAACTCATGATAATGATGGTGACGTACTTTATGGAATTGAAGTTTTTATAAAACCGCAGTACCGTGGGATGCGACTGGGACGTCGACTGTATGATTACCGGAAGGAGCTTTGTGAGAATTTGAATTTAAGAGGTATTGCTTTTGGAGGTCGTATTCCTAATTACCACAATCATGCAAAAGACTTGACTCCTAAACAATACATTGAAAAAGTACGCAATAAAGAAATCACAGATTCGGTGTTGAACTTCCAATTATCTAATGATTTTCATGTTTCTCGTGTTCTTAAAAATTATTTAGATGGCGATAAAGCCTCTATGGAATTTGCTGTACTTCTGGAATGGGATAATATTTATTATACAAAACCTATCACAGAGACCGTTGCTCTCAAAAGCACGGTGCGATTAGGTATTGTTCAATGGCAAATGCGTCCTTACTCTGGTTTTGAAGAATTGATGCAACAAGTAGAATATTTTGTAGACAGCCTTGCCGCTTATAGAGCAGACTTTGCTCTATTTCCAGAGTATTTTAACGCACCTCTTATGGCCGCTTACAATGATTTGAGTGTAAGTCAGGCGATACGAGAACTTGCTAAGTACACGGCAATGATTAGAGAACGCTTTTCTGAACTTTCTATCAAATACAATATCAATATTATTACTGGTTCTATGCCGGAAATTATTGACGGCCAACTCTACAACATAGGAAACCTATGTCGCAGAGATGGAACTATAGAAGGCTATGAAAAAATACATGTTACTCCAGACGAGCAAAAAATATGGGGACTTCAAGGTGGAAAAAAGATACAGACCTTTGACACAGATTGTGGTAAAATAGGAATCTTAATTTGTTATGACAGTGAGTTTCCTGAGTTGAGCCGTATCATGGCAAAAGACGGTATGCAAATCCTTTTTGTTCCTTTCTTAACCGACACTCAAAATGCTTTTGCCAGAGTAAAACTATGTTGTCAAGCTCGTGCTGTAGAAAATGAATGTTATGTAGCGATTGCTGGTAGCGTAGGCAATCTTCCAGCGGTAGAAAACATGGATATTTCTTATGCTCAAAGCGCTGTATTCACCCCATGTGATTTTGCCTTTCCCTCCAATGGTATCAAAGCTGAAGCTACTGCAAACACAGAGATGATTCTAGTGGCAGACGTGAATTTAGATCTTCTAAAAGAGCTACATAGCCACGGAGCTGTGAAAAACCTTAAAGACCGCAGAACTGATCTTTATGAAGTGATTAAGAAAAAACAAGAGTTATAAGGGTTTCAAAAGGGCTTCTACTGTCATTTAGAAACCTTTTTATTTAATCATAGGTATGATGCTAGGGTAAGTTATTTGTTTGCCTCTGCGGTTTGCTATGGCAAAAATTATGGAGAGAATAACGTTGATTATAGACATTACTAACGGTAATACAACAATAATAGCCATTGTGCCAAACCCTAAAAAGCCAGAGTGAAAAAACAGAATAATGGTAAAAATTGTTACAGCATAAGTTAGAATGGTCCACCATATTTGAAAATTCAATA
This sequence comes from Nonlabens sp., assembly GCF_047636915.1. Classification (GTDB taxonomy): domain Bacteria; phylum Bacteroidota; class Bacteroidia; order Flavobacteriales; family Flavobacteriaceae; genus Nonlabens. The sequence goes on from NZ_JBLIGN010000023.1 coordinate 30,254, forward strand.
GTTTTGCACCCATTGAATGTAATCCTATTATTTTATCTTTTTTCGTGAGCCATAATATCAATGGTAGAACAATATTACCTACTACAAAGAAAACACCAAGAATAACTGATAAATGAAAAAACATCAGGAACTGCTGGTCTTCTTTTTTACCATAATCAAGCAGCTCTTCAATAGGAACTTCTAGTGTTTCACAAATAAGCTGTAGCGTTTTACCACGAGCTTCGTTTTCATTATTCTCGATACGTTGTATCGTGCGCAAACTAACTTGAGATTGTGTAGCGAGTTCTTCTTGAGAAAAGCCCTTATTAAGACGTATCTCTTTTATTTTGGTTCCTACTGATTGCATCTTTTTTGTTTGAAAATTATTAAGGCAAAGCTAGTGACGAATACAAAGCTGATACATCTATACGACTGGACTTATTTACGTCACTCTTATGACATCTATGTCAACAATCTTATTAATAAATAGTTACATTTTAATTTTTAAAGCTTTACGCGCATTAAAACCTATTACTTCCCACAGAAATACCGCACTGACTATTACATATTCTAATCCTACCAGCCATAAATCCTCTGTATAATCATTATTTGAATAGGCATTATAACTTAAGAATATAAAGAAACTCCATACCAGCATAAATCGATACCTAGTAAAAACAGAAAACAATAACGGAATGGTTATATACCAAGGGTGAACCGTAGTCGAAAACATCAAATAGGTGAAAAAAGAAAAAACAATACTGCTCATTAAAACGTCTGGGATTTCGTTTTTACGGAATAGCGCTATTAAAACAACAGACAAGAAAGTAATTACAGGTAATATTTTACCAGCTGTTTCAATGACATTATATCCTGTATATTCTAAGCCTATGGCTCTGATAAGGTAGAAAACACTTGCGTTAAATTCAAAATTACCAAACCATAACCCTACCGAACTGGAATATTTATCTATCAAATCACTGCTATAGAATGGTATAAAACCCATAAGAACTGCAATGGCTACAACAGCGTAAAATACGATAGCTCTCTTTACCTTCAACCTTCTGATAAGCAAAGGCAATACGATAACTGGCACTAACTTTAAAAGAACTCCGCTAGCTAAAAAAAAGCTACTTATCACTCGTTGTGACTTCCCTAAAAAATAAACAGACAGCAATACAAAAAATGCCATTATACCCTCAAAATGAAGGTTTCCTGTAAGCTCAATAATCACAAACGGATTCAGAAAATAGAGAAGTATTAAGTAGGGAGACCTTCCCAACATTTTCAAAAATTTTACACCATAGAAAAACACCCCTATATCTGCTAAAATAATAAATACGCGCATCCATACTATAGTTGCTGTAATGCTTTTACCACCTAAAAAAGCAGCAGCAGCAAAAAACAACTGATGGAACGGTGGATAATTGGTATAATGACCACTGGAAAGTTCTCCCATATTTGCATGCAACAAGGCTGCATTAGGAATGTAAGACGCCCCACTTTTCATGATTTCATCTGGCAGATATAGGTATGGGTTGTAGCCGTTTAACAACTGGTTTCCATCCCATATAAACCTGAAAAAATCTTGTGAAAGATTAGGTATATAAGAAAGTAGCACCAACCTAAACACCAATCCGGCAGCTAGGATAAAGAGCAACACATCAGAGCTTAAAAAACGACCACTCCATTTAATGGGCAGGAGTCTATAGCTGGTTATAAATGCTTTTGCGCTGATCTTATAAAATGCAACTAAGCAAAGAAAAAGGCCACTATATACTAAGAATGTTTCGTTAAATTGCTTTCGCGAAAGCGAGAAGAATACAGCGTATAAAACAACACTAATACTACTGACAATACCGAGAATATTTCCCAGCTTATTTTTCATTATTGCTTATCTGTAATGCTGCGTATAAAGACAAAACCAAAGCCAATAAACAGCATCAGGTGAAACGGAAACAACCCAAAATCGGGTTCAGATCCCACAATAAAAGCAGAGTACATTCCAAATGCAAAATACAGCATGAGAATACCTTCTACGATCACGTGTGGACTTACTTTTTTAAGGATGTATTTATTTGTTTTCCAATTGCCTCCTACTGCTTTGAGGTTAAACTTAGGTGTTCTGACAAACTCACTACGCTTACCAACATGACCCTCTAAAACCGCTATAGAATTATGAAAGGAAAAGCCCATAGCGATGGAAAAGAAGGTAAAAAACATTCCTATATAACTTATGAAATTTTTAAAACCACCACCGTATGTTTTCTTATACATATACCAGTAGCATATAAAAAAGATGAGGGTACTAATTACGAAAAAGCTCATGACAATAAAGTACTCTCTCAAATGTCCATATTCGTTTTTGATGTACAACATAGGAATACTTAATACCCCTACTATAAGAACATTAAGGAACATGGTGCTATTCAATAAATGTAAAATACCGTGCATTTTTGACTTAATGGACATCTCTGACGAAATGACTCTCCTAAACATTTTCCTGAAATTCTCTGCACCACCTTTATTCCAGCGGAACTGCTGAGAACGCGCAGCACTTATTATTATCGGAAGCTCTGCTGGTGTGGTTACATCTTCCAAATATTTAAACTTCCACTTCTTGAGCTGTGCTCTATAACTTAGATCAAGATCTTCTGTTAAGGTATCCCCTTCCCAATTACCTGCGTCGTAAATAGTCTCCTTGCGCCATACTCCTGCTGTTCCATTAAAGTTGATAAAGTGACCTTTAGAGTTGCGCCCTACTTGTTCCAGTGTAAAATGAGCGTCTAAAGCAAAAGCTTGTATTTGTGTAAGTATGGAATAATCCCTATTAAGGTGTGCCCATCTAGTTTGCACTACTCCTATCTCTGGATCTTTAAAATAAGGAATGGTCTTATACAACCAATCAGCCTCTGGAAGGAAATCTGCATCAAAAATGGCAATCAACTCACCTTTTGTAATTTCAAGACCTTCTTTGAGTGCTCCAGCCTTATATCCACTGCGATCTGTTCTTGTAATATGAACGATATCTATACCTGTTGCTGCAAGACGTTGCACATGGGCCGCTGTTGTTTCTACAGTTTCATCCGTAGAGTCATCTAGGACCTGAATTTCTAATTTCCCTCTAGGATAATCTATTAAGACAATATTATCCAATAGCCTTTCCATTACATAAGCCTCATTAAAAACAGGCAATTGTATAGTAACATAAGGGACTTCTTCTGGATTAGTTAGATCTAATTGAGGAGAATCATCGACTAATTTTTGCGCCTTAATATAATTGAACAAAAGATTGAGCTGCGCAAAAGCATAGAACAAAATCAATATAAGCGATATGGAATAAACCACTATGCAAATCCACACTAAAATCATTTCTTAAAACCGTATTTAAAAATCCACGTTAAAATTTTAACACCTGCAAATATAGCTCCTTTAACCGTACCAGAAACCTTTGAAACTCCAATTCTATTGCGGTATTTCATCATCACTTCTTTATACGTAAAACCTTTCCTCAGGACCTTAAGTTGCATTTCTACTGTCCATCCATAGGTGCGATCTTCCATCTCTAATTCTAGAAGCTTATCATACTTTATGGCTCTGAACGGGCCTAAATCAGTAAATCTAGAATTAAAAGAGAACCTCATTAAAGTCGTCGCTAGCCAGTTTCCAAAAATTTGAGGAATAGTCATCGAACCTACTTCCCTGAGATCTTTGACTCTTGCTCCGATAACAAAATCTATATCCTCCTTTATTATGGGCGCTACTAATTCTGTTAGCTGCTCTGGGTAATCACTATAATCTCCATCTAGAAATACTATAATATCAGTAGCTTCTCCTAAAGCCGCCACGTATTCCATTCCTTTGAGACAAGCATTCCCATATCCAGGAATAGGCTCTTCCACAACCGTAGCACCAGAATTACGTGCATTTATTACCGTATCATCATTGGAATTATTGCTACATACAATTATCTCCGTAACTACAGACGGAATAGCTCCAATTACCAGTGGTATAGAGGCTGCCTCATTGTAAGCAGGAATGATGACTCTTATGATAGGTTTTTTACTCAGGACAGGGGTTTTGAAAAGGATGGCAATTTAAGGATTATCAATGGGTATACACGCAAAAATAAACAGATCTATTTTGTTGACTCCTATAAGAAAATTGCCCTAATGAATAGTTCTAAATTTATAAAACTGTTGTTTTGTACCTTCATATAAATCTGAGTATACGCTACAACTTTAGAGAAACATAACCTTTTTTGCAACTGGAACGTTTACCCCTATTGTTTGTAGTAATTTTTAACTAGCTAGGAACTATTTGAAATAGCGCTATTATGGTAATCTACCTCTGTTTTTGCTAGGTACCCTTTTGACCAATTCAAGTACCTATAAATTTCTGCTTTTGGAATAAAACAAAGATCAGAACATTACTTTACCTAGTACGCATTAAAAACCTTCATTTTCATTAGGATCTTTACCGCCAAATTTGGATATCTTAAAAGTGCAACTTAGCATAAAGTATTGCTGCAATACAAGACTACTAGTGTCTGAAACAAAATCATCTGTGATTAAACGTCGGGTGTCAATGATCTGATTTAAGATATCATAGGCCTTGAGTTTTACAGTAGCTTTATCCTTAGCAAATTTATACCCGAGACTGCCTATTAAAACAAATGAATCATCATCAAAATCTCCAGAAATATTACCAAATTTATTGTATTCTCCTCGCATACCTAAAATAATATGTTTTGGCCAGGAAGTAGTAATATCTATAGCAACTCTTTGATTGACAAATTCTTGCTCTGTTATAGTTGCTATATCAAATTGAGTTCTATTTGCAGTAACTTCGTATTCTAGCTCTACATCGATGTAATCTTTTAAAGAGTATTCAAAAGTAAGCTCTGGGGAAATGCTATAGCTTTCTGACTGAAAAGCACTAGCATTTGTAAAGCCCTTATTAAGGGATAAATTACCGTCTATGCCGAAGTCAAAACCTATTTCTCTACCGTCTTTTTTCCATGTTTTAGAGAAGCTGGTATACAGGTATCCATTGTACACTCCATCGATGTTGGTATAGGTAGTCTTTCTTATCAAATCTACATCAGTAGTTGTGATGGCTGCAACACTATTATCTGTGTACGTGAAACCACCGCCAGAATAAAAACCAGATCCTTTTTCCCAATCATACCGGCTTAAATTGAAATAGACATTGTGTTGCTGGCTGGCATCGAGATCTGGATTCCCCACAACTATGTTTTGCGGATTTGTTCTATCTTCTACAGGCTGCAACTGTCTAACACTAGGAATATTGATGCTATTGCTATAATTTATATA
>NZ_JBLIGN010000024.1:0-35456 GCF_047636915.1 Nonlabens sp.
TTATTTCTGGTGCTGGTAGTGCAGCGATTTCTTGTACGAATCTTTATGTGAAATTAGGGGCGAGGAAAGAAAATATCATGATGTTTGATATCGATGGATTGATCACCAAAGATCGAACTGACCTAGGTCTTGAACAGATGCAGTTTGCTACAGACAAGCCTAAGGTGAATCTGCGAGAAGCCTTTAAAGGGACTGATGTATTCTTGGGACTTTCAGCAGGTAATATTGTGGACGGAGCTATGTTGAAATCCATGAATGAATCTCCTATTGTTTTTGCCATGGCAAATCCTACTCCAGAAATAGATTACCATACCGCGATGGCTTCTAGAGAAGATATCATTATGGCAACTGGGAGAAGTGACCACCCCAATCAAGTGAACAATGTTTTGGGTTTCCCATTTATTTTTAGAGGTGCGATGGACGTACGAGCTACTAAAATTAACGAAGAAATGAAGTTGGCTGCAACTTATGCCATCGCACAATTAGCCAAAGAGCCAGTTCCCGAACAAGTAAATATTGCTTATGGGGAATTAAAGCTAGCCTTTGGGAAAGACTATATCATCCCCAAGCCATTTGACCCTAGATTGATATCTACAATTCCACCGGCCGTAGCAAGAGCAGCTATGGAGAGTGGCGTCGCAAAAGAACCCATTACAGATTGGGAAAAGTACGAAGAGCAGTTGCTTAGCCGCATGGGGTCAGATAATAAACTGGTGCGTTTGTTATTGAACCGTGCTAGAACCAACCCCAAGAGAATTGTATTTGCCGAAGCAGATAATATTGATGTCCTTAAGGCAGCACAAATTGTAATGGAAGAAGGGATAGGAATTCCTATTTTATTAGGTCGTCGCGATATGATTGAAGAATTGATGGAAGACCTAGGCTTTGATCAACCTTGTATGATCATCGATCCTAAGTCTGATGAAGAAAAAGAACGTAAAAATCGATATGCTCAAGAATTTTGGAAGCTAAGACACAGAAAAGGAACGACAGAATTTGATGCGGGTAAAACATTGAGACAGCGCAATTATTTTGCCGCCATGATGGTGAAATTAGGAGATGCAGATGCCTTGATCACAGGGGTTGCGCAATCCTATCCTATATCTGTACGACCTATGATGGAAATAATAGGTAAAGCTCCTGGAGTAGATAAAATTGCAACGACGAACTTGATGATAACGGCACGAGGTCCTTTATTTGTGTCAGATACTTCTATAAATATAAATCCGGACGCATTAGAATTAGCCAAAATCGCACAATTGACGGGTCGTACAGCTGCTATGTTCGGGATTTCTCCTGTAATTGCAATGACTTCCTATGCAAATTTTGGTTCTTCCTCGCATCCTCATGCCACAAAAGTGGCTGAGGCAGTAAAATATTTACACCAATATTATCCAGATTTATTAGTAGATGGAGAAATACAAACAGATTTTGCTCTAAATCCCGAGTTGTTACAAAGTAAGTTTCCTTTTTCTAAATTGGCTGGAAAAAAGGTAAATACGTTAATATTTCCTAATTTAGAAAGTGCCAATAGCACTTATAAGATGCTTAAGGAATTGAATGGAATAGATTCTATAGGGCCTATCATGATGGGAATGCAAAAGCCCGTTCATATTCTTCAATTAGGGGCAAGTGTAGATGAGATTGTCAATATGGCGGCTGTCGCTGTTATTGATGCACAACAAAAAGAAAAATATGCGAGTAAGAAGGAATAATTACCTTTATAATTCTTGTTATTTGATCCTTTATATTTTCTTACATTTGATTTCTTAAAATTTGTTAAATAATGATCGCACAGCTTCAAGGAAAACTGGTGGAAAAAAATATAACAGACGTAGTGATCGACTGCGGTGGCGTAGGGTATCTAGTGGAGATTTCCTTACATACTTATTCTTTAATTCCAGAAGGGGAGCTGATCAAGCTGTACACGTACCCTCTTGTAAGAGAAGACTCGCACCGTCTCTTTGGTTTTATGGAAAAAACAGAGCGAGAAGTTTTTAAGTTGTTGTTATCCGTTTCTGGTATAGGTGCTAACACGGCAAGAACGATGTTATCCAGCTTAGATCCTAATCAAATAGCGCAGGCTATTGCTTCTGGAGACGTAAGAACTATTCAGAGCGTTAAAGGAATAGGTACAAAAGGAGCACAACGTGTCATTCTAGATTTAAAAGATAAAATTCTTCAAGTACTCGATAATCCACAATTAACCATAGTAGCAAGCAATACTGGGAGAGAAGAAGCGTTATCTGCTTTAGAAACCTTGGGATATATGCGCAAACAAGCACAGAAAGTGGTCGATAAAATACTTTCTACTCAATCGGATGCTACCACAGAACAACTCATAAAACAAGCACTTAAACAATTATAAGATTTGAGATATAGTAAGAATAATCTAAGGGCTTTAGTTTTCCTTTTTTCTTTATTTGTATTCGCTTTCGCGAAAGGGCAAGAACCATCAGAAACGCCCCAAGATAGTACTAAAACAGGTGTTCGACTAGGCTCATTAAAACTGCCTGATCCACCTAGTATAGCCACGCTATATACCTATGATTCAAATTTGGATCGCTATGTATATTCCAGTTCATTCAACGGTTACAATATCGATTTTCCATTTATTCTTACCCGAGAGCAATATCTCGAGCGCGTTCTCAAGCAACAAATGATGGATTACTTTAGAGAAAAGTCAGCTGCTATAGCTGGAAAGTCTAAAGAAGATAAAGAAAAACAAAAAGACTTACTCCCAAATTTTTATGTGAATTCAGATCTATTTGCGTCCATTTTTGGAGGTACCGAGATAGATATTGATCCACAAGGATCTGTAGAAGTAGATTTAGGATTGTTATTCAATCGCTCTGATAATCCAAGTTTTTCCCCTAGAAATAGACAAAACCTTACCTTCGATTTTAATCAGCGTATCAATTTAAGTCTGGTAGGTAAAGTAGGAACAAGGTTACAGGTAAATGCCAATTATGACACCCAAAGTACCTTTAACTTCCAGAATCAAATCAAATTAGATTATACACCTACCGAAGATGATATTCTTCAAAGTATAGAAGTAGGTAACGTTGCGATGCCACTCAATTCTCAGTTGATACGTGGTGCGCAAAGCCTCTTCGGTATCAAGACAGAGTTGCAATTTGGTAAGACCAGAATAACTGCCGTATTCTCAGAACAACAATCAGAATCTAGAACCGTACAAGCTGCTGGAGGAGCTACTATTAATGATTTTGACTTTTTCTCACTTGATTATGATGAGAACAGGCATTATTTTTTATCGCATTACTTTAGGGATAATTACGACAGCTCTTTACAGAATTACCCTTTTATCAATAATAATATCCAGATCACACGGGCTGAAGTATGGATAACCAACAGAGGTAATAGAACCCAAGACGTACGTAATCTGGTGGCAATTCAAGATATAGGGGAATCAGATCCTAGCAATATTGGAATAGAGGAATTACCTAGTGGTTTTTCAAATGTGCCTGCTGGAAATTTTCCAGATAATGGAAACAACGATTTTAATCCAGAAGGAATTAATGGCGGTGGACAAACGATCCTTAATTCTCAGATCAGAGATATAGGTACTGTTCAAGGAGGTTTTGGCACAACAGTAACAGTGAATGAAGGCTTTGATTATGTGACTCTAGAGAATGCGCGTAAACTTACGCCACAGGAGTATACCTTAAACACGCAGTTGGGATACATTTCCTTAAGACAGCGATTAAATAATGATGAAGTGCTTGGTGTAGCCTTTCAATATACCTCTGGTGGGCAGGTGTATCAGGTAGGAGAATTTGCAAATGATGGGGTCGCTGCAACTACAGTAAGCGGGGACGATACAGATAACGATACAATTCCAAATAGTGCAGATGTTGACGTTAATGGAGATGGTGTAAATGATAATGGTACAGACACAGATGGTGATGGAATTAACGATACTGCCGATGTAGATCAAACTGGTGGAATTGATGCAGATGGTGATGGACTAGATGATTCATTATTTCCAGTAGGGCAGGGAATCGTGGTAAATAATCAAAATTTAATAGTAAAGTTATTAAAGAGTAACCTGACTAACGTGAGTGAACCTATTTGGGATTTAATGATGAAAAACGTCTACAATCTAGGCGGCTTCCAGCTTACCCCAGAAGATTTTAGACTGAATATCTTCTATCAATATCCGCCAGAGCTCAATTACATCACTGCAGCTGAAGGAATCCCAGAAAATTTAATAACAGGAACACCCGAAGTTCCAGCAGTTGCCTTACCAGCAGATGTTGATCAAACTACCTTAATACGAGTTTTTAACCTCGATAGATTGAACCAGCAACAGGACCCACAACCTCAAGGAGATGGTTTCTTTGATTTTGTTCCAGGTATAACTATAGATCCAGAAAATGGCAGGATTATATTCACAACAGTAGAGCCTTTTGGAAGCCATATATTTAATAAACTGGACAATACTCCTGGAACTGGCACAGAAGATTATGAGGATCCCGCGACTTATAATGCCAATCAAGCCAAGTATGTGTACCGAGATATGTACCGCACCACAAAGGCACAAGCGTTGCAAAGTGCTGATAAAAATAAATATTTAATAAAGGGAGAATACAAAGCAACTGGGCAGGAAGGAATTCCTATAGGGGGTTTTAACGTTCCAAGAGGGAGCGTTACCGTAACGGCAGGTGGAAGAACGCTTCAAGAAGGAATCGATTATACAGTAGATTATCAATTGGGTCGCGTAATTATTCTAGATCAGGCCTTATTGAATTCGAATACACCTATCCAAGTTTCTACAGAAAACAATTCTGTTTTTAACCAGCAAACCAAACGTTTTACAGGAATTAATGTGGAGCATAAATTTAGTGAGGACTTTATATTAGGAGGGACCTTTTTAAACTTAAAAGAGCGTCCTATAACTCAAAAAGCTACTTATGGATTTGAGCCTATTAATAATACCATAATAGGAGCTAATTTTTTGTATAATACGCAAGTGCCCTTTTTGACCAGGTTAGCCAATAAGCTTCCTAATGTGGATACAGATGTGGTGTCCAATTTATCCTTACGAGGGGAAGTTGCTTACTTATTTCCTGGCTCACCAGCTGGTGATGATTTTGGAGGTCAGGCAGCTGCTTATGTAGATGACTTTGAAGGGTCGCAAACTTCTATTGATATTTTGACACCATTCTCTTGGTCCCTAGCAAGTGTCCCTAAAGCCTTTGAAGGGAATAACGGAATGTCAAATCCGCTGTCGTATAATTTTATGAGAGCAAAAATGGCTTGGTATACCATTGATCCTATTTTCTATGGCAATCAACGGCCCAACGGTGTTACAGATGTAGATGTTTCCAATTATAAGTCCAGAAGAGTATTTGTTAACGAAATTTTTCCAGTTACAGATTTGCAGCAAGGACAGCAACAAGTCATCAATACCCTAGACATGGCTTACTACCCTAATGAGCGTGGTCAGTACAATTATAACCCTGCCGCTGCTGGTACAAATGTGTTGCCTAATCCACAGGATAATTGGGGTGGGATTATGAGACAGTTTTCCAGTACTGATTTTGAACAGACTAACGTAGAGTACATACAATTCTGGATCATGGATCCGTTTTTTGCGCAAGATCCAGCTGAAAATCCTGGTCAAACTCCCTTTATTGATAACAGCGGTACTATTACTATTAACCTAGGGAGTATTTCTGAAGATATTTTAAAAGATAACCGGAAGCAATTTGAAAACGGACTTCCTAATGATGGGGGCACGCTACTTACCACAAATACGGCTTATGGAAAAGTTCCTGTGAATCAATCTTTAGTATATGCTTTTGATACCAACGGAGCAGATCGGGATAACCAAGATATAGGACTGGATGGATATAGCGATAATGAAGAATTAACAGACTTCCCTACTTTTGGACCTATTGATCCTGCGGGAGATAATTATGAATTTTTTGCTGCAGCGACCGGAGATATTCCCATGCGTTATAAGAATTATAATGGTACTGAAGGTAATTCACCCACTGCTGTTTCTCAGGATAATCGCGGTTCCACTACGTTGCCTGATGTGGAAGATATCAACCGAGACAACACCATGAATACCATTGATAGTTATTATTCCTATGATATTCCATTTAATAATGTCCGTAATAAATTAGAAAGTCCGTTTATTTCAGATCAAAAAGAAACACCATTAATTACCAATCCAGATGGAACCCAAAGTAAAACTCGATGGGTGCAGTTGCGCATCCCATTAAGTGACACGACTCGAGAGGCGATAGGTGGTATTGGGGATTTTAGAGCTATACGTTTTATGAGGATGTATCTTACGGATTTTGAAGAGGATATAACACTGAGATTTGGATCTTTAGATTTGGTTAGGGGGGATTATCGTCAGTACACAGAAAATATAAGTGAAGACAATACTCCACAGAATAGTCAATCTGTTTTTGAAGTTCAAGGAGTTAATATTGAAAATAATAATGAACGGGAGCCAGTTGCCTATGCCTTACCTCCAGGTGTGTTGCGAGAGGAGTTAAGAACTCAAAATCAAAATATCAGACAAAACGAACAATCTCTAGCGTTAAGAGTACAAAATTTAGAGTCAGAAGGAGCGAGAGCAGTATTTAAGAATATAAGAATAGATATGCGACAGTATGAGAGTCTCGAGATGTTCTTGCATGTGGATCATGGCAACTTTCCAGATCAATCTGTTGAAGACGGAGAAATAGAGGCTTTTGTAAGATTTGGTGTAGATTTCACTCAAAATTATTACGAGGTACGATTGCCATTAACGATAACACAACCTGGGTTGAATCTTTCTAGTGAAGAAGTATGGCCTACGGAGAATAATTTTAAGATCAACTTAGAGTTATTACAAAAAATTAAATCTGAAGTGCTTGGAAATCCTAATTTAAATCCTAGCGATTTAAGTGACCCCATCACAGAATCAGCTTTGGGAGGTGCTAATAGCGGTCCAAATCAACATACTTATTTAATAAAAGGAAATCCCAACTTTGGAGATATAAGGTCTTTAATGATAGGTGTTAGAAATGCATCTGAGGACTTAGTTAGTGGGGAAGTATGGTTCAATGAAATGAGGCTGTCAGGATTAAAAAATCAAGGGGGTTATGCTGCGGTGATGAGTATGGATGCCAACATTGCAGATTTTGCAAGTGTAAGCGCTACGGGAAGGAGAAGTACGATAGGTTTTGGGGCTATTGAGCAAGGGCCGCAAGAAAGAAGTCGCGAGAATGTGACTCAATATGACGTCACTACGAACATAAGTCTAGGGAAACTGCTTCCAGAGAAATGGGGTGTTTCTTTACCTTTTTCTTACAGTATAGGAGAAGAAACTATTACCCCACAATTTGATCCTCAATTTGAAGATATTGAATTGGAGGCAAGACTTGATAGTGCTAATAGTGACGATGATCGGGACGCTATAAGAGAACAGTCTGAAGATTATACCAGAAGACAAAGCATCAACTTAATAGGAGTGCGTAAGGAGCGTACTGGTGATTCAAAACCTATGCCTTATGATGTTGAAAACTTCACTTTTTCAGGTTCTTATAATCAAACAGATCAACGTAATTTTGAGGTAGAAAATTTCCAAGATCAATCGGTAAATGCGGGCGGTACATATAATTATGCATTTCCTAAAGGAGATTTGGAGCCTTTTAAGAATGTGAAATGGTTTGACAATTCTTATTTAAAGTTTATCAAGGATTTGAATTTTAATCCGCTCCCTAATAATTTATCAGCAGGATTAAATGTATTGCGACAGTACAACACTCAGAAATTTCGTGATTTACAGTTGGATACCAATCCAGTAGATTTAAACGGCGATGGTCTCCCAGACGCTCAAAATATTACACTGGCGCCATTGACCAACCGCAATTTCACGATGAATCACCAGTACGCCATTAACTGGGATTTAACAAAGTCGCTGCAGGTAAACTTGTCTGCAAACAGTGACCGTTTGATACGAAATTATGTGAACGAAGACGAAACGATTGACGAAAATTATACGTTGTGGACTGATTTTTTTGATGAGGGAATTCCCAACTCACACTCACAACAGCTTCAGCTTACATATAAATTGCCCTTTGATAAGTTTCCTTTTCTCGCTTTCGCGAAAGCGAACTACACCTACACTTCTAACTTTAACTGGACGCGCAACCAGCAACAATTTGCACAGTTAGAAGATATTCCTGATTTAGGAAACTCTATCCAGAATGCAAATACGCATCGCATCAATGGAACGCTAGACTTGGATAAACTTTATAAATATGTAGGTCTGGAAAAAAAGAAATTTGGTGCAACGGCAAGCAAGGCCGTAAGGTCGAGAAAGAACGCAAGAACTAGAAGTAAAAAGCCGCCAACTAATCCAACTGAAAAAGGGGCAGACCTGCCTAAAGTTCCCAAAAATAATTTTGCAAACAAGGCCTATAATACTTTAATAGGTATCGTAACTTCTGTAAAAAGAGCACAGATTAATTATCAAGAAACAAACGGTATAATCTTACCAGGATATACGCCAGATATAGGTTTTATAGGAACTCTGAAGCCTACAACTGGATTTATCTTTGGAAGTCAAGCAGAAATCCGAACATTAGCAGCACAGCGTGGTTGGTTGACTTTGTATCAAGATTTCAATCAGCAATACAGGGAGGTAGAAACAAGACAATTAGATTTTAATTTTAAAGTAGATTTATTGAAGGATCTTTCTATAGATATATTAGGAAATCGAGCTTATCAAGAAACTTATTCGGAGAATTACAAAGTAAATGAAGATGATTTAACCTATCAATCGCTTACACCTAATAACTTAGGTAATTTCAATGTTTCTACTTTGATGATAGGTACAGCATTTCAAAAAAGCACCATTGACGGTTCGGAGACTTTTGACGCTTTTAGAACCAATAGGCTTACCGTGGCAAATAGGCTGGCTACCGCATTTTATGGTGGGAGCACATTTACTAGAGATGTAGATGGTTATCCAGAAGGTTTTTCAAGAAATAGCCAGCAAGTTCTATTACCAGCCTTTCTAGCTGCTTATGAAGGTAGAGACGTAGAGAAACAAGGATCTAATGCCTTTAGAGATATTCCTCTACCTAATTGGACAGTCAAGTATACTGGATTGATGAACTTAAAATGGTTCAAGAAGCGTTTCCGAAGGTTTTCTGTAAATCACGGTTATCGTTCTACCTATACCATCAATCAGTTCCAGACTAATCTAGATTTTGCAGAAGGGAATGGAGCACTAGCGTACCAAGAGCAATTAGGAACAAATGCACTCAATCAAAACGGGGATTTTAAAGCTAGAAACTTATTCTTTAATATCAATCTTGCAGAGCAATTCAGTCCATTAATCAAATTAGATTTTGAGATGAAGAACTCTGTTTCTGTTGCTGCTGAGCTGAGAAAAGATCGTGTAATTTCATTAAGTTTTGATAACAATTTGCTTACTGAGATTATTGGTAATGAGTTGATTTTAGGATTAGGGTACCGCATTAAAGATTTGAGGTTTAATACGAATGTAGGTGGCAGGAGTAAAGTCATCAAAAGTGATTTAAATTTAAGATTAGACGGCTCTGTTAGAGATAACATAACGATCATAAGATATTTAGATTTAGATAACAGTCAGGCAACTGCTGGACAGACTATTTATGGACTCAAGTTCACAGCAGACTATAATTTGAGTACAGCATTTACAGCGATCTTTTATTACGATCATACGTTTTCAGAATTTGCTATTTCTACAGCATTTCCGCAAACAACTATACGCAGTGGAATTACGCTGCGGTATACATTTGGTAATTAATTGTATTTATAATCGCGAATTAGACTCCAAGGTTTGAAATAATAAATATACTTATCTTAAATTTACAGCAACAAAAAAGAAATAAAATGAACATCCCATTAGAATTAAAGTATACTAAAGATCACGAGTGGATCAAAATAGACGGCGACATTGCGATCATAGGTATTACAGACTTTGCTCAAAGTGAGTTAGGCGATATCGTTTATGTAGAGGTAGAGACCGTGGATGAGACAATGGATCAAGAAGAAGTTTTTGGGACGGTAGAAGCCGTAAAAACAGTGTCTGATTTATTTTTGCCATTATCAGGTGAAATTACAGCGTTTAATGATCAACTAGAAGAAGATCCAGAACTGGTAAATTCTGATCCTTATGGGAAAGGATGGATGATTAAAATGAAATATACAGATGCTACTCAAATAGAGGACTTACTGAGTGCAGAAGCCTATAAGGAACTAGTCGGGTAATGCAAAAAATTCCTTACTGGACAGCACCTCTTTATACCGTTGTTATTGTAATAGCATCATTACTAAATAATGCGGTGCCCTCAGTAAATATAAATCACGTTGATAAAATTTACCACGCTGGTGCTTATTTTATTATGGCACTAGTGTGGTATTTCTTTTTTTATGCCCGTTTTTTGAGCAAACAGAATCTTACCTCTTTTGGAATAAAAACCATTCTTAAAAATTGGTCACACACTATTGCTATAGGAGCGAGTGTTTTCTCCTTGGTAATAGGAATATGTATTGAATTGGGTCAGGAATATATATCTATCAATAGAATGATGGATTTTAGGGACGTATTAGCTAATATTGCTGGCATAATTCTTGCAATATCTATTTTAAGGATCACAGATAAATTATATCAACAACATAAAATTAATTAAATTCTTTATTAGCAGAAAGATTTCATTATTTTTAACCTCTTAAATACAGCCATTATGGAAGTAAAAAAATCAGAAAAAGCAGATTTACGTAAGAACATTACACTATACTCCTTATCGGGGCTAGCTTTTATGTTATTGCTATCATGGCAAGGAATTGAGTATGAGTCTAAAACCGTGGAAATAGAAGAGGTTTTTGAACTATCAGACGAATTCTTTGTTGAAGAAGAGATTCCTATTACACAAATGTTGGATACACCACCACCACCACCACCACCACCACCAGCTCCAGAAGTTCTTGATGTAGTTGAAAACGATGTGGAGATCGAAGAGGTGATTATCGAAAGTACAGAGACTGATGAGGAAGAAGAGATTGTCGAGATAGATGAAGTATCTGAAGAAGCCGGTGTTGAAGAGGTAATTGCAGATGTACCATTTGCTATTATCGAAAATGTTCCAATTTACCCGGGATGTGAAAAGATGAAAAACAATGCAGATCGTAAGAAATGTATGAGTGAGAAAATCACAAAATTTGTAAATAGAGAATTTAATACGGGACTTGCAACCGAACTTGGTCTCGAAGGAAGACAGAAAATATCTGTTCAATTTAAAATCGACGCTAAAGGCGATGTAGTAGGAATTCAATCTAGGGCAAAGCACCCTAAACTACAAAGTGAAGCAGCCAGAGTAATTAAAAAATTACCTACCATGATCCCAGGAATGCAAAGAGGTAAACCTGTAGGTGTTATTTATGCGTTACCTATTATTTTTCAAGTTCAAGACTAGAACTGTTTTCATTTTGTCTTATTTAAAACCCCAACCTTTTCTAGGTTGGGATTTTTTTTTGGTACGCTTCTTGATTTCTATACGCAATAATATAAAACCATTTATTATGAACACTTCAAATGAGCCAAGGGGCGCTGCAACTCCTTTGAATACTCGTCGTGCAGATAAAAAGGCGGCAAATACAAAAGTCAATCCAATTATCAACTTTCAGATAGGGTTAATAGCTGCTTTAGTGGCTGTATTTTTTATAATGGAACTATCTACTGCAGTTCCAAGTATACCTCTAAACCCGCCAATAACTGTCGCTTTGACGCTAGAGAAGGGCTATACGGGACCAGTAACGATTATTCCAAATCACAAGGTTAAGCCAGAAATAGAAAAGCTAAAGCGACCTAAGATAATACCTGTCAAAACCGATCTTACCAAGGCTCCAGAAATAGGGAAAGAAGAGGTTCTAGATGTTTCAGACACAAATAAAGAATCCGTGGGTCCGGTATCTACTGTACCAGTAAAGAATGGATCCCTAAATAAAGAAACAGGCACAAGTAAAGAAGCACCAGCAGCAACTTTTAAGCCGTCTCATATAGCGGCTCTTCATGAGGTTCCATTATTCCCTGGTTGTAGTTCTATTATGGACAGTGAGGAACGAGTAGATTGTTTAAATAAAAAAATGGCTCGTTTTATACAACGTAAGTTTGATGTAAATCTTGCAAACTCTATGAATGGAAATGACGTGGTTAAAATTTCTGTTCAATTTACTATCGGGATAGATGGATTTCCTAAAGATATTTTAGTGAAAGCACCTAATGAAAAACTAGAAGAGGAGGCTTATGAGGTCATCTCTAGATTGCCTAAAATGATTCCAGGTAAAATAGATAACAAGTCAGTTAATGTTACTTATGCTTTGCCTATTAGATTCCAAGTAACTAATTAATAGTAGGTCATTGATTTTTTAAAGCTATGGTGATTCATGGCTTTGCTCTTTTTGGGGCGCTTATTAAAACAAGTATATTTGTGACTCATTAAGAAGCTATGAAATTTTTATTTACGTTCCTTATCCTCCTATTTTTTAACCTGATATCGGCCCAATCAGATATGGAGAGGTTTCCAGTTTTTGACGGGTGTAAAGAAAAAGCTAGTGATCAATTAGAAGATTGTTTTTATGCTAGGCTCTATGTGCAACTCAAGGATAGCTATAGGCATCCTGTCAAGAAAGACAGCATTAAAAACCAGTCTGTTACAATCAGATTTGAAGTAGATCGGGAAGGTAAATTTGTATTGATAAGAACAGATGCGTTAAAAGCATCTGTTAAAGAGGGGATGATCAAAGCCTTTGAAAATCTGCCTCAAGTAGAGGCGCCTACTTTCAATGGAGCTCCTACTTACATGCAATTTATACTTAATATTCCTATTCCTATGAAGGATTTTGGTTCTTTTCAAGTGTACAGCAGTTCAAATAAGGATCTAAAAAAACAAAATAGAAAGGAGGAGGAGGAAGACAGTCTCGCTTTCGCAAAAGCGAATGAAGAATACAGTACTATTTTAACCGATCAGTATGATAGAAATCAACTCAGGTCTGATGCCATTATCCCGCTTTCTTACCAAAGATACCATCGATATGAAGCGGCTATGAACCGAGTAGGAAATAATGCACATACGGCTGTAAAGCCTTATACTTTTAACTATGTAGATCAATATTTTGATCTAGAAGCAGAGCGGGAATCTCTTCTTAAAGAACGAGAAACCTGGTTAGGTCGCAAGTGGTCCAATGAGCACTTCTTTGAAGTAGCAGGAAAGGATTACTGGTTTGTGGTAGATCCTGGAGTGGATCTACAAGTAGGAAGAGATTCAAGAGATGAGGTAACTACCTATAATAATACCAGACTGGTCCATGTAAGCGGAGGGATCGGTAGTCAGATTACATTTGGCACAAGTATTCAAGAGTCTCAAGGTAGATTTCCAGGGTATTTTGAAAGAGAGGTTAGACTGCGAGCGCCAGACGGCGGTAATCCTGGAATTGTTCCTGGTCGTGGAATAGCGGAAGACGGCGGAGAAAACGTTTTTGATTATCCAGTAGCTACAGGATATGTAAATTATAAGCCTAGTAAATACTTCGATTTACAATTAGGACATGGACAGCACTTTATAGGTGACGGCTATCGTTCCTTAGTCTTGAGTGATAACTCACAACCCTTTCCTTATTTTAAATTGAATGCAAAATTCTGGAAACTAGATTACACCGTATTATACACTTCTTTAAGAGATGTGCGTTCTGAGGTAACTGCTGATGATTCTTTCCGCACCAAGTTCATGACGCATCATTACTTAAGCTGGAATGCAACTAAAAGATTAAATATAGGACTTTTTGAAAGTGTCTTGTGGCAAGATGATAACCAGAGAGGCTTTGACTTCAATTACCTCAATCCAATGATTTTTTACCAATCTATAGAATTGCAAACAGGTTCTCGTGGAGGAAACGCGTTGTTAGGTTTTACAGCAAAATATAAATTCACTGATTTTATAACTGGTTATGGACAGCTCACCCTAGACGAGTTTTCTGGAGCTTCTGTGGTTCGTGGAGCTGGTAGTTACCAGAATAAAAGTGCTTATCAATTAGGGGTCAAGTGGCAAAATGCTTTTAAACTGCCTAACTTGATGGTGCAACTAGAATACAACAGAGTACGACCTTATACCTATTCTCATAATACAGTCGTCTTAAATTATGCCAATAGCAATCAAGCGCTGGCGCATCCTTGGGGAGCAAATTTTTATGAGACTATCTTAATAGGCCGTTATACCAAAGACCGCTGGTATGGAATTGCCAAAGCCATTTATGGAGAACGAGGGTATGATATTCTTCTCCATGGAGATACTGCTTTTTATGGCGGTAATATTTATGGCTCTGAAGATGATCGCATCTCAGATAACGGTAATGAAACGGTACAAGGTAATATCTCCAATTTCTTTTTCGGACACTTAGAAGCTGGTTATGTGATCAATCCAGCAAGTAGGTTAAAGGTATTTGGTCAGTTAGTTTACCGCAGTCAGAATCCGCGATTTAATAATGATGTGGTACGTGGAGAAAGCACAGTATGGTTAAATTTTGGGTTGCGTACTGATATTATGAATTGGTCCTTTGATAGGTAGTCCTGGAATACTTCTGTTTGATAAAAGAATAAAGATTGCTGTGCTGTCAGCATATTATCGTATAGACCATAAACTCTTCGATGATGATCAGTTCAGCACAAGTAAAAAGTAACAAAGAATTAAAAAAGGAATATTTTTTAGGAAGTGCTTCGAGCTTTCAATATTTTAATGTCATAGAAACCGTTCATACGGCGCGCGCGTATGATCGCGAGATTTATTATTTCTCCTTCAAATAGCTCGTTAACGGTTTTCTACCCATAATACCGCTTTACCTTCAAAGGCCGCATATAACAAGTTTTTTATGAAGCTTATACTATTCCTTTTCATTTTTCCTGTTTTGTGTTTTTCACAAACTATTAAAGTAAATTATATATTTACTACAGATAGTTACCAAAAACAAGAAATATTATATGCAGATTTTAATTCATCTTATTATTATAACGAACCTTATGCAGGTTTAAATTCAGCAAAAGATAAAGTAGAAGGTACCGATATAACTTTGGTTCAAAAAGACATTAAACTTAACAAGATAGAATTTTTTCAAGAAAAAGAAAGTCAAACAATCTTATACCAATTAAAATACAAAGGTGAGAAAAGATTGATAACCGATTCAGTTCCAAATATCGATTGGGTAATTGTTAAGAAAGAAGTAAAAAAAATAAACGGCTACATCTGTAATAAAGCAACTACTCATTTTAGAGGAAGAGATTATGAGGCATGGTTTACACCGGAAATTCCGATTACTTTTGGACCTTTTAAGTTCAAAGGTCTTCCAGGTTTAATACTGATATTGAATTCTACAGGGGGAAATTCAAATAAATCATGGATTGCAACTAATATTGCAACTTTGGATAAAGATTTTCAAATGCCTCCTGTATGCACGAACTGTATAAATATGACCATTAGAGAGTTTGTTGAATATAAACAAAAGCTTAGGGAAGAGGCAAGTAAGGCAAGTATAGCCAGATTACCAAAGGGATATGCTAATGTTAAAACTTCCTACAAAAGATTAAGCATTGAAACAGTCTACGAATGGGAAACCGAAGATGAAGAAAAAAAATAAGTTCAGATATTTATTTAACTCAAAGAAAAAGACCCTAACCGGTCTTTTTCTATTTTTACTATGCTTTATAGGCAATGCACAAATCTCTGGTACTGCGGTAAATGAATTAAAAGAACCGGTGGCTTTTGTTAACTCAACTATCACAATGCATCTATAGTTTTTACCGTCACATAAGCCTTGTTAACCTCAGTAGGATTGGTGATAAAAAGGAACTGTTACTCTTTCAGAAACAGTTAAGGGGATGTAGAAAAGCATTCATTGATCGATAAACGACCTTATAAAGCTACTTATTTTGTTAAAAATAAAAATAATAAAAAAATAATTAGGATTTTTCTTAGTTTCTTAGTTTCTTACTTTCTTAGTGCTCTAAATGAATCATTTATAACATGTTAATTATGAGAAAATTAGTTTTTGCAGCACTAGCTGGAGTATTTATGTTGAGTAGTGGGTTTAGTCCATATTCTGAAACTGAAAATTCATTAAAAACAAAAAATCCATTTTATGATTGTCAATACACAATAACGGCATCATGGACAAACGTTTTTGGTCAAGAATTTTCAGAAACACGATCTTTTTCTGCAGTAACAGTTGGTCCAAGAGATTGTCAAGGTACTATGGATATGCATGTTACAGCTTTAAATCTGGGACTTAGAGAATGGTAATAATTCGGAATTTATTTTTAGCTTATTTATTCCTATTCACTTCAGTTCTGTCTAGTCAGAATAAAGCTTTAGTTGCTGAATATACTTATTCAAATAGATCATCTAATCGAATAGAAGTATTAATCGCGAATGAAACCGAAGGGTTTTACCAAGTATTGAATAAAAAAGCTTTAGAAAAATCTACACCAAAAACCGAATTGAAGGATGGAAGTTATACTATTAGTGGATTGAAAAACAGCACTTTTTCTAATTTTATATTTTTAAACGTATCTGACACTTTAAATTATTCTTATTTAAAAACACAAAATCAAGAAATGATGGTTTTGGATGAAATGCCAAAATTGGAATGGAAATTATTAAAAGAGGATAAATTAATAGACAAGTATATTTGTAAAAAGGCTGAAGTTCAATTTAGAGGTAGAAAATTTACCGCATGGTATGCTCCAGAAATAGCTGTTCCATTTGGTCCATTTAAATTTAAAGGTTTGCCAGGTCTTATAATTAATGTAGAATCTACTTATAATGGCAGTACTTTATATTGGAATCTTACATCTTTGAAATATGATAATTCTATAGTTGTTCCTAATAAAAGCGATTTTGAAGGAAAGGAATTTACTTTACGTGAAGTCCTGACTAATGAAACAAATGAGAGAAATGATCGTAGCAAACGAACTCTTGCAAAGATGGGAAGAGGTATTCGTCAAACTAAGGTTACCTTAGAGCGACTTGGTGCAGAAAGAATCTACGAATGGGAAACCAAAAATGAAGAAAATAAATAAATTCAAATATTTATTAAACTTAAACAAAAAGACCCTAACCGGTCTTTTTCTATTTTTACTATGCTTTATAGGCAATGCACAAATCTCTGGTACTGCGGTAAATGAATTAAAAGAACCGGTGGCCTTTGCTAACTCAACTATCACAATGCATCTATTGTTTTTACCCTCACATAAGCTTTGTTAACCTCAGTAGGATTGGTGATAAAAAGAGCCTGTTACTTTTTCAGGAACAGTTAAGGGGATGTAGAAAAGCATTCAATAATCGATAAACGACCTTATAAAGCTACTTATTTTGTTAAAAATCAAGATAATAAAAAAATAATTAGGATATTTCTTATTTTATTATTTTCTTAATTTCTTAGTGCTCTAAATGAATCATTTAAAACATGTTAATTATGAGAAAATTAGTTTTTGCAGCACTAGCTGGAGTATTTATGTGGAGTAGTGGGTTTGTTTCATCTGAAATAGATAACACAGAATCAATTATTAGTAATTGTGAAATAGTTATTACTAGAACGACTATAGGCGATAATGGGGATAAAATTACTGAAACAAGAACTCATTATTACAATGCGGCTGATGAACGTGATTATAATTACGTCAGCGGGCAGACTTTAAGAATGTACCAATTAGGGTTTTTGAAATTTTAAAATAAAATATATTGATTGAGGTCGTTCATAAAGTAGATGACCTCAATTTCTTTTACGTATGGTTTATGAAAATATTATTTTTATTAATTCCTTTTTTTGTTTTATCACAATCAATTAAAGTTGACTACACATACACAACGGATGAGTATGTTAATCAAGAAACTTTAATTGCCAATCAAAATTCTTCTTATTATTACAATAAATCCTTTCTAGGAGAAAATAAGAAAAAGGATAAAATAAATGGTAACGAGGCCAATCTTGTTCAAAAAAACATCAAACTAAATAAGATTGAATATTTTCAAAACAAAAACAATCCCATTCTGCATTTTCAATTAAAATACAAAGGGGTAAATAGATTAATTATAGACAGTCTTCCAGAAATTAATTGGAATATTGATAATAAAGCTATTAAAAAAATAAACGGTTATACTTGCAATAAGGCTATTACCAAATTTAGAGGCAGAGAATACGAAGCATGGTTTACCACACAAATCCCTATAAATTTTGGTCCATTTAAATTTAATGGACTACCTGGTTTGATCATAAGTATTAATTCTATTGGTGGTAATTCATTCAATTCATGGATTGCGACTAGAATTAACACCAAATTTGATGAAAAAACAGATTCAAAATTATGTGATGATTGTATAACAATGTCAATGAGAGAATATATTGAATTTGGTCAAAATTTAAGAGAGAAGGCAAGTAAGGCAAGTGTCGCAAGATTACCCAAAGGTTATAACAACGTAAAAACCACATACGAACGTCTTAGTGTTGAGAGAGTTTTTGAATGGTAAACCGAAGATGAAGAAAAAAAGTAGCTTTCATTCCAATAATAAATTAAATAAAAAGACCCTAACCGGTCTTTTTATATTTTTACTATGCTTTATAACTACTGCGCAAATATCAGGTACTGCGGTAAATGAATTAAAAGAACCGGTGGCTTTTGCAACGGTGATTCTTAAAACCGCACAAGACAGTAGTATTGTGGCTTTTACACAAACAGATCAACTGGGTTTTTATAACATCCAGCCAGAAGAAACTGGCGCGTATTTTCTTAGTATTTCTTCTTTATCCTATAAAGCTGCGCCAGTAGCTATTAATATTACAGATATTAAGGAAGAAATCACCATTAACGTAACCATGCAAGAGCAACAACTAGAGCTCAATGAAATTATCATTAATGCAGACTTGCCTATACGTATTAAGAAAGACACCATTATTATAGATGCCAAAGCCTTTATGCAAGGCAATGAAGAAGTGGTAGAAGATTTACTTAAAAAAATCCCTGGACTTACTGTAGAAGCTGATGGTACTATTAAAATAGGAAACCAAGAGGTAGAAAAAGTTATGATAGAAGGAGATGACTTTTTTGAAAAAGGCTACAAGATTCTCACTAAAAACATGCCTGCAAAACCGCTTAACAAAATTGAGATCCTACAGCATTATTCTAATAATAAACTCCTTAAAGGAGTGGAAGAAAGTGATAAAGTCGCTTTAAACCTTACTCTAGATGAAGATGCCAAACGCCAGTGGTTTGGTAATGTAGAAATAGGTCAAGATCTAGAAGGTGATTCTTTTTATCAAGCACGTTTTAATTTAATGAGCTTTGGTAAAAAGAATAAATTCTATTTTTTAGGAAATGCCAACTCTACTGGTCAAGATGCCACAGGAGATGTGAGTAACCTGATCAATCCTTTTCGCTATGGAGAACCTGGTCGTGTAGGAGATGGCGAGCAAGTCAGCAATTTATTGAGTCTAGAAGCTGGATTGTATAACTTTAAAGCCAGTCGTTCTAATTTTAATAATGCAGAGTTACTTTCTTTAAACGCTATTTTTAACCCAAGCGAAAAACTAAAACTAAAAACCATAGGCTTTTTTAATTGGGACGAAAAAGACTTTTTTAGAAACAGCACCAATAGCTTTTTTGCAAACGATACTGATTTCACTAATACCGAAGATTATGTATTGCGCAACAAGTACCAGACTAGCTTTGGTAAACTCCAGCTCAATTATGATATTTCTAAAACCGCAAGTATAGAGTCTATAACTTCCTACAGCGATAGAGGCAACGATGCAGGTAGTAATTTATTATTCAATGGTGTTTCTACACTAGAATCGCTTACCGCAGCAAACCAGCGACTGGATCATATTACCACTTATACGAATAGACTTGATGACGCGCGTGTGTTACTCATTACCGGTAGATTTATTGATGAAAAAGCGCCACAACGTTATGATGTGAATCAGTATTTCTTTCAGGATTTGTTCAATACGACACCACAACCAGAATCTGTTTTTCAAGATCTAGAAAATGGCATGACCTACGCCGGTTTTAACGCTCATTATTTGGATCGTAAAGAAAACGGTCACTTGCTAGAAGTACAAGTAGGGAATGAATATCGAGAAGATCGGTTAGAAAATAGGTTACGCTTTCGCGAAAGCGGAAACACCATCAACCCCACGCCAGGTTATGAAAATGACACAAGATATAGTGTCAATGACCTTTACTTGAAAGGGAAATACCTGTACAAATGGAGCGATGTAAAACTAACAGGATCGCTAGACGCACACCAATTATTTAATAGTCTGGAACAATCGGGAACTAGCTCAAGTGAGCAACCGTTTTTCATTAATCCAAGACTAGAGGCAAATTATAAGATCAATAAAAAGAACAAAATAGGCATAGGAGGCGCGCACAACACGACTAATGCTGGTATTCTTGATGTGTATGATCAATTTGTGTTGACCAGTTTTAGATCCTTTAATAAAGGAACTGGCAGTTTTAACCAAGTAGAGGCGAGCAGTCTTAATTTTAATTATCAGCTAGGTAACTGGAGCGATCAGTTTTTTGCCAATTTTATGGCCAGTTATACCCAAGATCACGATTTTTTCTCAACCAATTCTGTCTTACGACCTAATTACTCGCAAACGTCTAAGATTCTCATCGAAGACAGAGAGTCCATAATGCTCAATGCCAACATGGATTATTACTTGGGTAAAATTAGTTCTAACTTTAAATTGAAAGGTGGCTACTCGCAACGTAATTTTAAAAACATCATTAATAATTCTAATTTAAGAGAAGTAGAAAGTGCCAACTATAATTTAGGTCTAGAAATGCGATCTGCCTTTGACGGTGTTTTTAATTACCACATAGGTACTACTTGGACATGGAATCAAATAGAGTCGGCTGGTATTAAAAACTCTTTTGTAGATAACAATTCGTTTCTAGATGTAAACTTTGTCTTTAATGAGCAGTTTGATGTTCAGATCAAATCAGAGCGGTACTTCTTTGGTAATATTAACGAAGGAGATAACACCTATTATTTCCTCGATCTGGATGCGAGATATAATATAAAAGACAGTCCGTTTTCGTTCTCCTTTATGGCAAGAAATCTTACCAATACAGAGCAATTTAGAACCAGTTCCATAAATGACGTTTCTTCATCTACAGTTTCTTATCGATTGTTACCTCGATACCTATTGCTTAATGTAAAGTATCGCTTTTAGATTCCAACTTTGTGAACTATTTCCTGTTTCTCCAAAGGAGAGATGATTCTTTTCATTTCTCACTTTCCAGTTAAAGTCATATTTGAGGTTCTTGTTGAAATAATCATCCCAGAATCCTAGAAAATTGGGTTCTAAAATACCTCATCTTAACAAAGAGTTTTTCTAAATTTATCAGGAATCTCGGCAATCATTCTCAGTGAATAAAGGGGTCTTAATTTTGTTTCAAATGTATCAGGAATCTAATTTTTGAAATTCAATACTTATTTGAAGAGGAGACCAATTAAAGCTTTAGTTGAATTAAAAAGAGCCGGTTGTTTTGTTGAACAACTGGCTCTTTTTGGTTTTTTTGATGATTTCTAACTACAAGTTCAATTTATTATATCCTAAATATTCTGTCTCACTTTCGTGGAAACGAATGCCGTATCCTTCTAATTCCTTAAGAATAGGGTCGTATACAGCGGCTTTAATTGGAATTTGAACACCGGGTTCTGTAAGCTCACCGTTTAAAATTTTTAGGGCTGCTATACCTACAGGAAGACCTACAGTTTTAGCCATAGCAGTTTGTAATTTGCCATCACCTAGACACACCATAGTACTGTCTATTTGCTTTTTCTCTCCATTCAATTCGTAGCCAAATTTATGGTACATCACAATCATGTCTTTTTCACCAGGTTGTAATGTCCAGGAGTCCTCTAATATGGATTGAAGCATTTGCGCAGGAGTTGCATTTGGGATGCCTATTTTTTTGTCATTGGTAAAGATGTCTAGCTCTTCTAGTTTGAGCCACATGATATCATCTTGATCTACTTTAAGTTCGTGACGCATTTTAAGTTCCACACTGTCGGTAGGAGAATAGGGTAAAAAGCTATTGACAAAATCACGATAAGTCATGTTTTCCGACCCTTCGATTATATAAGTGTCGTCGGTCATTCCCAGTTGTACGAACATATTCCAGGCTTTACTGAAACCTACACGACGCATGGTACCGCGGTACAAAGTAAGGACATCTTTGAGTCCATATATATCTTTATAGGTAAGACTGTTCCTATTAGCAAGTGCTTCAAAACGTCCATAACCTTCTACAGCGAGAAATTCTGTCCTTCTAAAAAGGCGGTTGTACGGAATGTACTTGTACTTGCCTTCTTGAATAAATTTTGCAGCACCGCCCTGACCAGCAGTGACGACATTGCGAGGGTTCCAAGTAAATTTATAATTCCAGAGGTTATTATCGTCTTCAGGAGCTACGAGTCCACCAGTAAAAGATTCAAAAAGGAGTATTTTACCACCCTGATTGGTAATGCGGTCTATGATTTGCATGGCGCTCATGTGATCAACTCCTGGATCAACTCCTATCTCATTCATAAATACCAGTCCCTTTTCTTTTACCTCTTTATCTAGGGATTCCATCTCAGGACTTACATAACTAGCAGTCACTAAGTTCTTATTAAAGGAAACACAATCTTTTGCTACTTCTATATGAAACCTTGCGGGCAACATGGATATGACAATATCTGCTTTTTGAATCTGTTCTCTGCGTTGCTCAGGTTCAAAAATATCCAGTTCAATAGCAGTGGCATTTTCATGATTTTGGCTTAGTGATTCAGCACTTTGCAAATTTTTATCGGCAATGAGTAGTTGAAGTTGATGTTCGTCAGATTTATTTAAAAGATAATCTACTAAAACTCCTGTAGATTTTCCGGCACCTATTATTAAGATGTTACGCATAGCTGTTGTAATTTTGCAGCAAGTTAAGAGTCTTAAGTTAAATTCATATACAATGGAAAGAAAGTTATTAATTGCTGGATGTAGTTTTGCTGTTATCGCGGTTATTTTAGGCGCTTTGGGTGCACATACTTTAGAAAAAGTACTGGGGCCGCAGCAAATAAAAAGTTTTGAGACTGGTGTGCGTTATCAATTATTTCATGCGGTAGCTTTGATAGCTTTTTCACAAGTAAACCTTCTATCAGATTCTTCAAAAAATATTTTGTTGTATCTTTTTATGGCAGGAATGCTAATGTTTTGTTTCAGTATTTATGCGCTTTCGCTCTCTAAGTGGTTAAATATGAATTTAAAATTTCTAGGGCCCATCACACCTTTGGGAGGCTTAAGCCTTATTTCAGGGTGGTTTTTTGCACTTTGGAAAATCATTTCACATAATTCAATAAATAATTAGCGAGACCCATTTTAGTGTTTTATTTTTGTGTAAAATCTAACTAAACGGATTAATATGCATTCAAACACCTCAAAAACGCAATCGATTGCGTTAAGTGAATGGGGAATTAAAAATTCCAAAATAAACTACCAACTCTCACCTGAGGTTTTACAAAAAATATCTGTAGAGAGTTATAGTGGTAAAGAAACCGATAATGGTACGTTAGCTATAGATACCGGTGAATTTACCGGCCGTTCTCCCATGGATCGATTTATTGTTAAAGATAAGGTAACAGAAGATAAAGTATGGTGGGGAGCTATAAACTTGCCATTTGAGACGGATAAATTTGATGCCCTTCTAAGTAAAGTGACCTCTTATCTGGACGGCAAAGAACTTTTTGTTCGTGATGCTTTTGCTTGTGCTCACAAAGGTTACCGTCTTAAATTAAGAGTTATCAATGAATACCCATGGTCCAACATGTTTGCTTATAACATGTTTATTAGACCTACTGAAGACGAACTTGAAGGTTTTGATGCAGAATGGACGGTAATTAATGCACCAGGATTTATGGCCGTTCCAGATCAGGATGGCACCAGACAGCACAATTTTGCGATTCTAAATTTCACTAGAAAAATTGCTTTGATAGGTGGAACTGGTTATACCGGTGAAATCAAGAAAGGAATATTCAGTGCCTTAAACTTTATTCTTCCGGTATTTAAAAATACACTTCCTATGCATTGCAGTGCTAATGAAGGTAAGGATGGAAATACAGCTATTTTCTTTGGTCTTAGCGGTACTGGAAAAACCACACTTTCTACAGATCCTAATCGTTCGTTAATCGGTGATGATGAGCATGGCTGGACAGAAGACAATGAAGTTTTCAATTTTGAAGGCGGCTGTTACGCAAAAGTAATTAATTTAGATCCTGATGGTGAGCCAGAAATTTATAATGCTATTAAGCCAGGTGCTGTCTTAGAGAATGTTATTTTAAATGACGATAAAAGTGTCGATTTCGAAGATACCACTATCACTCAAAATACGCGAGTAAGTTATCCTATTGACTATATAGAAAATATAAAAGAATCTTCTATAGGGAAAAACCCAAAAAACATCTTTTTTCTCACAGCAGATGCTTTCGGCGTTTTACCTCCTATTTCTAAATTGACTCCAGGTCAGGCTGCATATCACTTTATCAGTGGTTATACAGCAAAAGTCGCAGGAACAGAGACTGGTGTCACGGAGCCAGTTCCTAGTTTTTCAGCTTGTTTTGGTGCGCCATTTATGCCCTTACATCCCACCACATATGCTGAGATGTTAAGTAAAAAAATGAAAGAGTCTAGTGTGAAAGTTTGGCTGGTAAATACGGGTTGGACCGGTGGCCCATATGGAGTCGGTAGTCGCATGAAGCTAAAATATACCCGCGCTATGATTACCGCTGCTATAGACGGCTCTTTAGAAGAAGCTAATAAAGGTGTTTATCGCAAACACTCCATGTTTGGTATGGCTGTGCCTATAACGTGTCCTAATGTGCCTCCTAAAGTGCTGAGTCCACGTGAATCATGGAATAATGATAAAGGGTATTATGAAACGGCAGAGAAATTGAGACAGTTTTTTATCAATAACTTTAAGAAGTTTGAGGAGCAAGCTTCAGAAGAAATTCTTGCAGGTGGACCGCCTAGAAAACTATAGAGTTTCCCCATTTTAAGGAAAGAAGGGTAAATAATTTATATAAAAAACGTCCTGAATATACTATTCAGGACGTTTTTATTTTCTTACAGACCTGCTTTCGCGAAAGCGGGATATGTATGTTAAGACTTCTCTTTAATGTAATTCTCTATTGCCATAGTCATGGATGGAGACTCTGGTGTAGGAGCTTGTATATCAATCCTCAACCCTTTGTCTTGTGCAGCTTTCATAGTCGTATTGCCAAATACAGCTATACAAGTTTTCTCCTGTATGAATTCAGGAAAGTTTTGGAATAAGGACTCAATTCCACTGGGGCTAAAGAATACTAAAACATCATATTTCACGTCTGCGAGATCAGAGAGATCACTGATTACAGTCCGGAAAAAAGTGCCGCTAGTCCATTTTACACCTAACTTATCTAACTCTAAAGCAGAAGAGCCTCCTACCTTATCAGAGCTAGGAATAAGAAATATTTCATTCTTGTGTTTTTTTATTAAAGGGCACAACTCTGGAAAAGTTCTTTTACCTACGTAAATTTTGCGTTTGCGATATACTACATATTTCTGTAGGTAGTAAGCAACGGCTTCACTCTGACAAAAATATTTTAAAGAGTCTGGAATTTTAAATCTCATCTCTTCAGCAACTCTAAAGAAATGATCTACAGCATTGCGACTCGTTAAAATAATTGCGGTAAACTTAGATAAATCTATTTTTTGCTCGCGCACTTCTTTTGCGGCAGCTCCTTCAACATGTATAAAAGAACGAAAGTCAATTTTAACTTTTGTTCTATTCACCAAATTTTGATATGGTGAATTTTCCATTTTAGGTTCAGGTTGGGAAACTAAAATTGTTTTCACTTTCATAAAGGTATTTTTCTTTTAAAAACAGGTGATCACAGCATAATATACTTATATAAAAGTAGATAGGGTGCAATTTCAAAGGTGCAAAGGTACAAAATAAAATAGAAGATAGAGGCAAACACAAAGCTTCTGTAAGTATAAATTAATATCAGGTTGTATAGAAATAGTATTAATGCAATGGTGATGAGGGAAATGAAGAAAGCAGCCTCATTCATTCGGTACCCATAAATTACTATAAAGTTTATAATAATAAGCAGGTAGGCAAACATCGCCCGATAAATATTCCTATGGTGGTCTATTATAAATAACAATTCTTCAAAATCACAAAGGGTCGCTATAAGTTTCCCAAGAAAGTGTCTTGAAAGTATATATACAGATATTGCGGTTAGGGTTAAAATGTAGCCGTTAAGAGTTATGGCATGCTGCTGTGAATTTTGATAGCACAAATAAATAAAGAGCGATATGTTAATCACGTAAACAACAACACTACTTATTATTAATAAGGAAGAGCCATCCTCGTCATTTTTAGAAAGTTTAATGAACCGATCTTTAAAATAGGAACTGAGTAAGTCCGTTATAAGAAATGTAGAAAACCATCTGGTGATAGAAAGAAGCAATACACCCAATAACAGGGTGATAGCGATCCAGTCATGGAGCTCAATATGGCGAAGTTCTATATTCATATAATGTGGTAAAAATAATATGATTTAGCAAACCTTTACATAGCTAGTAGATTAATTGTTTATTTTTGCGGCTTATTATGAAAAATACGCTAATTATTATTCCTACATACAACGAGCTGGAGAATATTCAGTTGATGTTGGACGCTGTATTAAATCAAAATGAAAACGTACATGTATTAATTGTAGATGATGCATCTCCAGACGGTACGTCTGAAGTGGTAAGAAAAAACATAGCACTTTACCCTAATCGATTATTTATGGAGGAACGTCCAGGGAAACTAGGACTAGGGACAGCTTATATTCATGGCTTTAAATGGGCTTTAATGCGAGATTATGAATATATCTTTGAAATGGATGCTGATTTCTCTCATGATCCTAATGACCTCACAAGTTTATATAAAGTTTGTGCAAATTATGGAGCAGATCTAGCCATAGGAAGCAGGTATGTAAAAGGTGTAAATGTCGTTAACTGGCCCATGTCTAGAGTACTGTTATCCTATTTTGCTTCAAAATATGTGCGTTTCATAACAAGAATGGATATTCACGATACTACTGCTGGATTCGTGTGCTATCGAGCTTCTCTTTTAAGAAAAATGGACTTAGATAAGATTAAGTTTGTGGGATATGCTTTTCAAATAGAAATGAAGTTTAAATCCTATCTTTTAAAAGCAAAAATCATAGAGCTACCAGTTATCTTTACAGACAGATCTAGAGGGCAATCTAAGATGAGTGGTGGTATCATACAAGAAGCTGTAACAGGAGTTTTTATGATGAAAATGAAAAGCTTGACAGGTAAACTGGAAATATGAAAAAGACGTTAATTAAAAATGCAAAGATTGTTACTGATGGAGTTACCATGCAAGGTGACGTGTACATTGAAGGCGATACAATTATCGAAATTTCAGAAAGTATAAGTGCAAAAAATGCCGATACTCTTGTTATTGATATTGAAGGTAATTATCTTTTACCTGGTGTGATCGATGATCAAGTGCACTTCAGAGAGCCAGGCCTTACTCATAAAGCAACGATAGCTTCAGAAAGTGCTGCAGCAGTAGCTGGTGGAATTACTACTTTTATGGAGATGCCTAATACAAACCCGCAGACGACGACCATTCAGGAATGGGAGAATAAAATGGCAATGGCACAAAAAGATAGCCATGCCAATTATGCTTTTATGTTTGGTGGTACAAACGATAATTTAGAAGAAATATTGAAAGTAGATATTTCTCGTGTACCCGCTTTGAAACTTTTTCTAGGTTCTTCTACAGGTAACATGCTTATCGATGATAAAGAAGTACTTAGAAATATTTTCTCTAAGGTAAAGTTAAGAATCGCTCTTCATTGTGAAGATGAAGAAACGATCAAAGCTAATTTTAAAAAAGCTTTTGAGAAATATGGAGATGATATTCCTATGGATCAGCATCCTTTAATAAGGAGCGAAGAAGCTTGCTATATAAGTAGTAGTGGCGCCATACAACTAGCAGAGGAAACGGGTGCAAGGATCCATGTATTCCATTTATCAACTGGTAAAGAGACGTCTCTTTTCTCTAACAAGCAATCCGTAGCTGATAAGCAAATAACCTCAGAAGTCTGTATACATCATTTATGGTTTAGTGATGAAGATTACGCTACTAGAGGGAAGTTGATCAAATGGAATCCAGCCGTTAAAACAGCTGCAGATAGAGATCAATTATGGGAAGCACTTCTCGATGGTCGCATAGATGTAATTGCTACAGATCATGCACCTCATACCCTAGAAGAAAAATCAAATCCATATAGTTCATGTCCTAGCGGTGGTCCTTTAGTGCAACACGGGTTGCCAGCCATGTTACAGTTTGTACATGATGAAAAAATCACTATTGAAAAAGTAGTGGAAAAAATGTGTCACAATCCAGCATTATTATTTGATATAGAAAAGAGAGGTTTTATCAGAGAAGGTTACAAAGCAGACCTTGTTGTGGTAGATACTAATAATCCTTGGACCGTTACTAAAGATAACATACTTGCAAAATGCGGGTGGTCACCATTTGAAGGAGTAACCTTTAAGAGTCGCATCATGCAAACTTTTGTAAATGGGGAACTTGCGTACAAGAACTTCAAGGTTTCAAAAAATAAAAATGCTCAAGAACTCTCTTTTGTACGATGAAAAAAGCAATAGTGGTGTTTTTTATAATCTTTACTTTTTCATGTTCTAATGTAAAGAAGTCTTCCCAGCCAGAAAATCTATTCTCTAAAGATAAAATGGCCAATTTATTAACTGATCTATATGTAATTGAGGGCGCCATTTCTTCAAATAAAGATGCGTATATCCAGTCGGGTATTCTGCCCAGCGCTTATATCTATAATAAGTATGATATGGATAGTCTCATTTTTAAAGAGAATTTTAATTACTATACAGATCGAGTAGAGGATTATTTAACTATAATAAATCAAGTCCAAGATAATTTAAAAAGCCTTCAGGATTCTGTAAGTGCAAGACAAGAAATAATTTCTAAGGAAAAGCAAAGTCATATTTTTAAAAGCAGCATTAAAGATGGGGACAAAGAGTTTGAAAAATTAGGATCTGAAGAAGACTAGTAATTAATATCTTGTCTTGTAAAAAGCAGTTACTCGTTTAATAGTTTCTTGAATAGGAGTAAATTCGAGGCCTATTGTTTTTTTAATTTTAGCGTTAGAATACTTTGTTTTTGAGGTGATGGAATGAACTCGTGCCATGCTTAATTGACGGTTAAACCCTAAAAGCTTAAGAATCTTAAGAAAATAAGATACCGTTTTAAGAAGACTACTGTTGAGATGAATATGAGGCTTGCGTTTTTGCAGCGTCAGCGCAATTTGGTCTAAAATATCGCGGTAGTTTTTGTTTTCTGAAACTAAAATATACCGATCGTTCTTAAAGCTACCTTCCGTTAACTTTTGTACAGCGAGAGCTACATCTCTGACATCTACAAAACCACTACTGCCGCTCGTATAATATTTATTGCCATTATCGGTTTCGGTTATAAGTTGACCAGAGCCGCTATTCCAGTTCCCTTCACCTATAATAATTCCTGGATTAACAATAATTACATCTATGTTTTCTTGAGTGGCTCTCCATGCTTCCATTTCAGCACCAAATTTTGTAATTGCATAATTGGTATTAAGACCGTCTAGATTGAAAAAATCTTCTTCATTTACAAATCTGTCTCCTATCGCTTCACCTAATGCGGCGATGCTACTTATGTGGCATAACTTTTTAACACCGCTAGAAATAGCAACATTGACTACATTTTCGGTACCTCGCATATTGATATTTTTCATTTCCTCAAAATGAAAGTTCTCAATGGCAGCTGCACAATGATAGACGGCAGTCACATTTTCCATCGCTTTCTCAAGACTGGGCACTTCAAGGATATCAGCTTTGATCCATTGAAAGCTGTCCACTAGTGAACCAGCACCAGCTTCATAGGATTCAAAAATCTCACGTGTTTTATCTAACGTGTTAAGATTGCGATAGGTTGCAATGATGTTTTTTCCGCTTTCGCGAAAGCGGTATAACAAATGTCCACCTACTAATCCTGTTGCACCTGTGATTAATATCATGTGGTAAAAATAAACAATACGAAGCTGATACCATTTGAATTTTATTTAATAAAACGTTCCTTTTTTTCGTGGATTTCATCAAAAAAAGAATCGCAATTAAGGCTATGCTTTATTTTTATGCTTCCAGTAATTAAATAAATATCCATTCTCTTTTCCAGTAAATTCATACAATAACTGATGCTAAAACCGTTAAAAACGGCTAAACCACATATATTTGCAGCCGTAAAATTACTATAATGGCTTACAACTTTGTACAAGAATTAAAATGGCGTGGGATGATACACGATATCATGCCAGATACAGAAGAAATGTTACAAAAGGAACTTGTTTCTGGCTACATAGGTTTTGACCCAACAGCAGATTCCCTTCATATAGGGAGTATGGTGCAAATTATTCTCTTAATGCATTTACAGCGCTCTGGTCATAGACCTATTGCACTGGTAGGTGGTGCTACAGGAATGATAGGAGATCCTAGTGGTAAAAGTGCAGAGCGTAATTTACTGACGCAAGACATTCTAGATAAAAACATCGCAGGAGTAAAAAGTGTGATCTCTAGATTTATAGATTTTGATGGAGGTGAAGAAGCTACTCGCGCAAAATTGGTGAATAATTACGACTGGATGAAAGATTTTAGTCTGATTGAATTTGCTCGCGATATCGGTAAGCACATTACCGTTAATTATATGATGGCAAAAGAATCTGTAAAGAAACGAGTGTCTGGAGAAGGCGACGGAATGAGTTTTACAGAATTTACGTATCAGTTATTCCAAGGCTATGATTACTTGTATCTATATGAAAATGAAGGTTGTAAACTGCAAATTGGTGGTTCTGATCAATGGGGAAATATTACCACTGGAACGGAGTTAATACGTCGCAAGGCGAGAGGTAAAGCTTATGCGATTACAACTCCACTAGTCACTAAAGCAGACGGAACAAAATTTGGTAAGACAGAAGGGGGAAACATCTGGTTGGATGCAGATAAAACGAGCGTTTATAAATTTTATCAGTTCTGGATCACTTCAACAGATGATGATGCGGTCACCTGGATCAAGATTTTTACTTTCTTAGATCAAGACACTTGTGAGGCGCTTATTGAAGACCATCAAAAAGACCCAGGTTATAGAGTTTTACAAAAACGCCTCGCCGAAGAAGTAACTACGATGGTACATGGCAAAGAAGCTTATGAAACTGCGGTAGAAGCTTCTGGGATATTATTTTCAAAGAAGGTAACTCCAGAGCAATGGGGTAAAATGGATCAAGCCACCTTATTAGAGATTTTTGATGGAGTGCCACAAGTGGAGATAGAAAGATCTTCTATTACAAACGGTGCTGATGTAGTTAGTTTTATGAACGAAACTACTGGCTTTTTAAGTTCTAATGCAGAGGTACGTAGAGCA
This sequence comes from Nonlabens sp., assembly GCF_047636915.1. Taxonomy (GTDB): domain Bacteria; phylum Bacteroidota; class Bacteroidia; order Flavobacteriales; family Flavobacteriaceae; genus Nonlabens. The sequence continues at coordinate 31,661 of NZ_JBLIGN010000024.1, forward strand.
CTGAAAGAAAACAGCCTAAGCATCAACAAGAACAAGATTGATGAAGATAAAATGATTACGGAGCAAGATGTCATCGCGGGTAATATGATCTTACTGCAGCGTGGTAAGAAGAATTATTTTTTGGTGCTACTGAAGTAACCCAGTTAATGGCATTAAGAAAAGGCTCTTTTAATTTTTGTAATTAACAGAGCCTTTTTTTTGCAAATGATTTGAAAAGCAGGATCAAGAGTTTTTAAGTGTAATTTATACGAAACTTATTCAGATTTATATTCGAACCAAGGCGAGTTTACCTTTCTTTTTAATAAGTAATTGTTGTTTGTCAATCCGTTGGTAAAAGTGCTGTCACCAACGATTAGATGTTTCTCGATCTTATATAAATATCCAGTTTGTTTTGATAACGCATACATGTTTATGGGGAAATTTATAAAATCCACCTTCTCTTTTAAATTCGCTTACTTTCATTTCATCAAAAACTATAATCACTTGATTCAGTCTTGCCACTTGATTCTAGCAGCGCAGCGGTTTTATTTAATCCACCGCCATCAAATTACAACCTCTAATATCAGAATGATCAAACCTTCCTAAAACTTGAAAACTACCGTTTTCAAAGCTCTTACCTAGGTCCTGTGTCGCTATAAAAGGACAAGAGTTATAGTTGGCTAGATCTATAATATTAAGTCCGCCAGTTTTGCCGTATGCTATGCCTGATAATGGATCGTTAGTGTCTCTTGTGCTTACTTTCATCCAGTTTGGGGTTGTAAAGTTAATTCCATCGCTGGCATAGGCTTGGGACAGCAATTCTGTCATTCCATACTCACTTTGAATGCTCGCCTGTGGAAAAGCTGTTTTTAGAATATGATGCAATTCTGGTTTTACGATTTCTTTACGCATTCCTTTCATGCCTCCAGTTTCTATAATGATGACATTTTTTAAGGGCATTGCATATTCTTCAGCAAGCTGTAATAAAGCAAAAGTGACTCCTATAAGAATTACTTTTTGGTTGCTGTTTTCAAAGCTTTTTAGAACTTGTGCAAGTGCTTCTATATTGTTGAGGTAAAAGCCGCTTTTTGGATGGTTAGAGTCATTGATCCAGCCTTGTGCCATATAGACTAAGGAAGAACCTGTACGATCCAGATAATGCGGTAATAAGGCAAGAATTACATAGTCTTTAATTGCACCGTAAGTAGTTTTAAAACTCTGATCTAAACTTTGGTTGTAAACATTCAAATCGGTAACATGATGTTTTGAAACAATGCTGCTGGTTGTGCCACTGCTGGTAAAAGTTATTTCTGGCGACTGGGTGTTGCTTTTTACTTCATGTGATTTGAAAAACTCTATAGGTAAGAAAGGGATTTCTTCTAGAATAGAGACATCAGATTTTTTGATGAGGTTGCAATACTGACGGTAAACAGGATTTTTTTCTAATTGATACCTATAGATTTTCAAGGTAATTTGTTCAAATGCCTCACTAGAATTGATATCAAAAACGGGAAATTTCACATAAATAATTTAAAACAAAAGTAAATAAAAAAAGCGCTGCAGTAGGACTGCAGCGCTTGGTAAATTGTGAAAGTAATTATCGTTTATTTGATAACTAGTTTGCGGGTTTGAGTAGCATTTCCTTGAGAAAGTCTTACGATATACATACCAGCATTTAGGCTGCCTATGTTTAGTTCGTTAGTAAGTGTCTTTGCAGTTAATACCTGTTGTCCTAAAGTAGAATAGATCACGACGTCTACCGCTTCTCCATTAGAAGAAGTGATGTGTAGCGTATTTCCCACAGCTGGATTGGGATATATGTTGAACGTAAGAGCTTCAGATAAATCATTTGATAATGTAAAGTCATTTGCAGCACCAGGAGTTCCTAAATCACCATCACCAAAAGCGGTTACAGCAATTCCCCAGTTAGCACCAAGGTCGTTATCGGTACTGTTTAAAGCTGTAGCAGATAATTCCATACTAACTCCTGTTGGATCAGGAAATGTTGCGCCATCATCATAAATAACTGCGTCAATCACAGTACCGCTGCATTCTATCATAATACCGTCTGTACCGTTCCCTAAACTTATACCACTGTATTGATAGTCAACTGTTATTCCACCATTAACGCTAGAGTCACTATTCAATGCTAATACAGCATATCCATTTGCGGGTACGGTAAGTGAGCTTATTACATGCATTTCGGTTGCAGTAGCATCATCTTTAATTTCCCATCCTTGCATGTTGATAGCAACGGATGTTGTGTTATACACTTCAAAATATTCACCAAAATTATCATTTACAGCATTTGGATTTTGCATTATTTCTGTGATAATAATAGCGCCAGGGTTGGCACAAACAACATTTCCTATACAAGCAGGGCTAGTAATATCGCGTGAAAAACTACAGCTACTATTTGTTACATCTCCTGTAAAAGAAATAGTGAAGTTAGTCCCTTCAGAGACTCCTGTAATTAAAATTTGACCAGCAGTCACTGTTGACGGGTCATCACCAGCAATACTTCCATTTCCAGAAGTATCGATGGAATAAGTGGAAGTTCCACCACCTGTATAATCGATAGTAACATTATATAAATCTATTCCAGATGTGTTAGTCTGACAGGTCTCCGTAATTGTACCTACTTGTAGGTCACAAGGAAAAGCAACCGTAAAGTTTGTAGAATCTGTTGCTAGGGTAGCGCCAGCATCAACTAGATTTACTGTAACCGTATACGAGCCGCCATCTTGAACTGTAACAGGGAATGGAGATGTCACTCCTGTTGTAGTGATACCACCCACGATAATATCATACGTAGCCGTTGCCGGCGCATTTTGAGCACTGAAAATTATATCTGCACTTGTCGTCCCCCCTGGAAGTGCACTTCCATCGCTAGGAGCTGTAATAGTTAAAATAGCCGCAGTAGAACAACCGGTATAAGATCCTATAGTAAGCCAGCCACTATCAGACCCGGTAACAACCCATTCTGAAGCTGCTGCTGTAGTCAACAGGGTTGCACTGTCATATCCTCTGGACGAATCCCAGTCATTGTTGGGTCCACAGACAGAAGATTTTCTGGTTAACGTATGGTTTGCTGTTCCATTTGTAACTCCAGATACATCCCATCCAGATCCTGGATCAGCATTAAAATCACCTAAGAAGTCAAGAATAGTAAATCCTGTCATTTCACCAGCATCTACATTTCCATCATTGTCAGCATCGTTAAAAGTACCGTCGTTTAATACTAGTGCAAAGCCATCATCTCCGTTACTAAGGAAGCTAAAAGTTTGGTCGGCTTGAGCAAGAATAGAGGCGTCTGCACTTCCATGTGCAACTACATAAACATCTCCATTAGCTAACACAGCTCCAGGATTAAATGTATTCCAGAATTCATATTCTCCAGGAACTGTTGGTTCGTTTGAAACACTAGGCCAAGCATAAGTATCAAGATTGACAGAGGAGCCTGTACCATTGTAAATTTCAAAAAATTTGTTATTTGATGATCCTTCACCATACTTGCTGATAAGCAATTGTGAAGTTTGAGCAAAAGAGATAACTGCAACAAAAAGCATTACAACACTTAAGTAAATTTGTTTCATGATATATATATTTTCCGCAAATGTACAATTTCTTAAAGCTTGTGTGAGTTGGCTTACAGATATTTAACGTTAATGTAATGTAGTTTAGAAAAACATTGGTAATTAAGGTTTTATACTTAATTTTATATTTTTGTGCATTCGGCTTTCGCGAAAGCGAGAACAACACAAATTATTTTCTTAACTTTATTTTTTTAAACATGGAGTTAACCTAAAGCTAACAT
>NZ_JBLIGN010000025.1:0-35326 GCF_047636915.1 Nonlabens sp.
CGAATGAAAGCAGGTACCGCTCAAAAACTAATTCTCAACATGATCAGTACCAGTGTCATGATACAATTAGGTCATGTAAAAGGTAATAAAATGATCGATATGCAGTTAAGTAATAACAAACTTATTGATCGTGGTGCGCGCATGATTATGGAAGCTACGGGGGCTGATTACCAAATAGCCCGCCAGTTATTAATCGATCACGGTAGTGTCCGAAATGCTATCGCACAACAAGGAATTTGTTAATTATGAAACAAAAATCTACGGATAGAGACGTTCTCGTAAAAGGAATACAGCGGCTTGCAATGAGTGTCTTATTTGCTTTTTCGGGTCCTGTCCTGATCTATATTGGGGCTGGATCTGAACACCCCATTATATTTTTAATGCCTGGAATAGCATTTGCCGTTCTAGCCGTAGTTTTTATTTTCCAAGGAATCAATTTAATTTTAGATTCCATGTTCAAATCAAACAAAACAAGATGATGCCTAAATCGTTTTTATTTTTTGTACTTATAACGCTACTGGTGAGCTGTAAAAATGCTATTAAAGATCCAGAAGCACCTATAGTTCGACCTTCTGAAGGTGGTCTAATGATCGAGAGCACCTTACAGAACTCCAATGGGATGGAAGGAAAAATTAATATTATGGGGTACTTTGTCGTTCCTTTCTATACTGGCGAGCTCAAAGAAAACGGAAGTTTCCAAATCACATTACCTAATCATTTTGATCAAGTGACCGGCCGTGCTTTTGAAGCGTATAACTCCTCTCCCATCGCTGACTATGAGCTGCATTATTCCACTGCGCTAGAAAGTTTCCCCGATGCTGACGGTTTATCATTTAAAGAAAAAGGGGCTCGTCTCGCTTTTGCTGGTAAGTATTATAGATTTGAAGTATCAGGAACAAATACAAGCTCCTATATCTACCCTGCTTCTAGTGAGAATTTCGTGAGATTTGTAGTAGGTACCAAAGATGCGGCACCAGAAACGGGGTACCACTATTACTACATCTATGCAAAAGAGCCTTTTTCTATTCATGGAGCAACCACAACTGATAATTTATTTGAAGACGGCACGGAACAAATTTATAAAAGAACAGACTCTTACAACCTAGACATAAATAAAGGATGGAACTTGATACGCTATGAAATCAATGCTCTTTCAGAGAGTTCTAAGGGCACGGAAAAAATTTCAAAATCTGTAGTTTCAAACTTAGGAATAAACACAAAACCAGAAGCTTGGTTTATAAGCAGTAAATAAAGGGAAATAGCGGTGTACGCCTACAGCTCCATACCGATTAGTTCTTCAGAACGCTTCTTTGTATACTGTTGTAGAACCTGTTTTCCTGTAAAAGTATTCCTTATAGTTGCCTGTTTTAGTCATTTAAAATTTTAAAAAACTATCTATTGAAAAAATTAAGTCTATGTGTATTTTTAATTTATTTCACCTCTGCTGTATCTCAAAAAACAGAGAATGATTCTTTTATTACGGTGACTAGCCCAGGTGGTTTTAGCCAGATAAACGACCTCCTATTTCCTGGTGCTGTCGTGTATTCAGGAACGGATACTAGTCAGGTTTATGTCCAGCACAAAGGGATAAAAATGTGGTGCGACTATGCGGCTTTTTATCAAACAGATAATTTTATAAGAACCTTTGGTAATGTAAAAATGAATCAAGGGGATTCCATACGGATGAGTTCTAAATATGCCGAGTATAATGGGAAGTCTCAGTTTGCATTTGCCAGTGGAAATGTGGATATGAAAAACCCAGGAACTACATTAAAAACAGACACCTTGTTCTTTGATCGCGCTAAGCAGCAGGCTTATTATAGAAGTGGAGGCATCGTTACCGATACCGCAAGCACCCTTAAAAGTAGAACAGGACGCTACTTTATTGCCGAAAAGCGGTATCAATTTCTCGACGATGTAAAAGTGACCAATCCAGAATACACCATAGATAGCGACCACCTTAATTTTTACACAGAAAATGGCCATACCTATATGTACGGCCCTTCCACAATAACAGGAACGACGAGTAAGGTGTATTGCGAGCGTGGCTTTTATGACACCAGAGCAGATGAAGGATATTTCATTAAAAACTCGAGAATAGAGTATAACAATCGAACGATAACTGGCGATAGCTTGTACTTCAATAGAGGAACAGCTTTTGCTAGTGCTACCAACCATATAGTCGTTACGGACACAGTAAATAAGTCTATCATTAAGGGGCACTATGCAGAGGTCTATCGAGCTAAAGATTCAGTTTTTATTACCAAAAGAGCCCTTGCTATTTCTATACAGGATCGAGACAGTGTTTATATACATGCTGATAAATTGATGGTTACTGGTCCTGAGGACGACAGGGTTATAAGAGGCTTTTATGATGTGCGTCTTTTCAAGACTGATCTTAGCGGCAGGTCTGATTCTATCATCACCAGACAACGTACTGGACTTACAAAAATGATTAGCAAACCAGTTCTATGGAGTGGTAAGAGCCAGATGACCGGTGACAGTATACATATTCAGAGCGATACAAAAACAGAGCGACTGGATAGTTTGCGTGTGTTTTATAATGCCTTTATTATAGACAAAGACAGTATCGATGGTTTCAATCAAATAAAAGGCAAAGAACTCATTGCAAAATTTAATGATTCTAGCGAGCTAGAAGTAGTCCATATGTATAAAAATGTAGAAAACCTCACGTACTTACGCAATGACAGTGGCAAACTTATAGGTATAGATAAAGGAACAAGTGGCAGGTGGGAAGTTACTTTTGAACATAAAGAAGTTTCCACGACCACGTTTTATAACGATCCAGATTCTGATACCTATCCACCAGAAGAGTTACCTGAAAATGCACGCGAATTAAGAGGTTTTATATGGCGTGGAGACGAGATGATCGCAACTAAAGAAGATCTATTTAAAGGAAAACCAGCACCGGTACTGACTCCTATCAAAGGAATCCCTTTACCAAAGTTAGAAGAAGATTTTTTTAAAAAAGATAAAAAGATAGAGATCCATAAGAACTCTAGACTCAAGAAAGAGGATCTTCAAACAAGATCTGAAGACACACAAGAACATATTAGAGAGAAAGAAAATGAAGGATGATTTTTACCATTTTCAAGCACAAACTACTCCTTTTGCACCTGGAATAGAAATCCATCATGCAAAAGGGAATTACATCTATGACAAAGAAGGTCATAAATACCTAGACATGGTGGCTGGTGTTAGTGCGCTGCCATTAGGTCACTGCCATCCAGTCGTTACAGCCGCTATAAAAAATCAAGTAGACAGGTATATGCACGTGATGGTTTACGGTGAATATGCTCAAGAGCCAGCCGTACAACTGTGTAAAAAACTAGCGGCACTCCTGCCCGATCCCTTAGAAACGACCTACCTATTAAATAGTGGTACAGAAGCCATAGAAGCTTCTATAAAATTAGCTCGTAGAATCACTGGAAAATCGCAAATCATCGCTATGAAAAAGGCCTATCACGGCAATACCATGGGATCTTTGAGCCTTATGGATTACGAAGAACGCAAAGCACCCTTTAGACCTTTGATTCCGGACATCACTCATATCAATTTCAATTGCCTACAAGATCTAAAGTTTATTACACAGGATGCGGCAGCAGTTATTATAGAGAGTATTCAAGGTGGTGCCGGTTTTAAAATACCCAGCAATCTATGGATGCAGCAATTGAGCAAACGCTGTAAAGAAACCGATACCTTACTGATTGTCGATGAGATACAGCCCGGAGTAGGTCGTACAGGGAGTATGTTTTATTTCACACAACACCATATCGTTCCTGATATGGTAGTCACCGGCAAAGGGCTCGCTGGCGGACTTCCTATAGGAGCTTTGACCACTAGTAAAGAACACATGTCCTACTTTAAAGAAGAACCTATGTTGGGTCATATAACGACATTTGGTGGGCATCCTGTCATAGCTGCTGCAGCCCTCGCAACGCTTACAGAAATTGAGCGAGGTGGTTACCTGGAACAAATGTCTCGTAAAGAGGGGCACTTTCGCGACAACTTGCAACACAGAAATATCGTTGAAGTAAGAGGCAAAGGATTGATGCTTATAGCTTTACTACCAGACGACCAGTTTACCACGCAAATAGTGGACGAGTGCCGAAACAGAGGTGTCATTTTCTTTTTACTGCTTTATGAAAAACGAGCGATTAGAATCACCCCACCCTATGCGATTACCGATTCTGAAATTGAGTTTGCGTGTACCATACTGAAGGAAGTAACTGAAATATACTACCCTAATTCACCTAAAATAGCCTGTTTATAAGTTGTTGACAATAGATTTCTATTGTCCACTTAGACTTTGGCAAAAAAATTGATCTTACAGAAGAAGAATCCTAAACTTTCTGTGTATGCCATTTGATTTAAACGATGATGAAGATTTAAGCATCAAAAAATTTGAGCTTATGTTAAAATCCAATGAAGTTGGATTTTTCGACAGTGAAGAGTTTGAACAAATAATCGAGTATTACCTAGATGAAGGTAAAATGGTACTTGCCCGAAAAGCCATAGGTTTGGGAATATCACAACACCCTGCAGCGGTCACCTTAAAACTTTTCAAAGCAGAGATGTATATATTTGATAATGAATTTCCACAGGCAGAGCATGTTCTAAATGAGCTGTTTGAAATTGAACCACAAAATGCGGAAATCTATATTCAAAAAGCCAATATCTATTCTAAGACAGAACGTCACGACAAAGCTATTAAATTACTAAAGATGGCATTAGACCTCACTTTAGATCAAGCAGATGTTTATAATCTTATAGGAATGGAGTTTTTGTTTATTGAAGATTATTCCAATGCAAAAGTGAACTTTATGAAATGCTTGGAGTTAGATGATACCGACTATTCTGCCCTATACAATATCATTTATTGTTTTGATTTTCTCGAGGAGCACCAACAAGCGGTAGACTTTCTAAATTTATTTCTAAATAAAAACCCATACAGTGAAGTCGCATGGCATCAAGTAGGCAAGCAATATTTTGATCTAAAAATGTATGAAAAGTCTTTGGCGGCCTTTGAATTTGCTATTATTTCTGACGATCACTTTGTAGGAGCTTACCTTGAAAAAGGAAAAGTCCTTGAAAAATTAGGCCGGTACCAGGAAGCCATTGAGAATTATCAAATTACCCTTACACTAGACGACCCTACGTCATTTGCTTATCTAAGATTGGGAAAGTGCTTTGAAAAACTAGGTCTAGAAGACGATGCCATCACTTATTTTAAGCAATGTGTGAAAGAAGATCCATTGCTCGATAAAGGCTGGTTATCTATAGTGAACTTTTACACCAACAAACTTGATTATCAAAAAGCCCTCAGTTATATCATAAAGGCTACAGAAACAGATGCTGATAATGCGCTGTATTGGACTAAATACGCCACTATCAACGCAAGGCTTAATTTTTTAGAAGAGTGTGATTACGGATACCGAAGAGCTCTTGAGTTGGGCAATTATGAATTATCTACCTGGATCGATAGATGTGACGTTCTCCTAAAAATTGGGGACCTGGACACGGCTATTTCCAATGTAGAAAGCGGCTTAGAATTTTATCCTCAGGACGTAGAGCTTCTGTACAGACTTGCCGGGTTGTACCTTAAAAAAGGAGCCCATATAAAAGGTAAATTCTATTTACAAAACGCCTTAAAAAGCAATGCAGAATATGTCATGATCCTGGAAGAACTTTTTCCATTAGTATTCAATAACCCAGAAATTCAGCAACTTATAAAGGTTTAATTCATGATTTTTTTTAATAAATCTGTGTACCTGGTGGATTTACTAGATGGGATTACTGATATCCACAATCACCTGTTACCAGCGATGGATGACGGCTCTCCAAGTCTAGAGACTACCATAGAGATGATTAAAGTGATGAAAGCCATAGGTGTAAAGAACGCTATTGCTACGCCACATACTATGGAGGATTACTATGATAATGATGCCGCTAAAATTACTGCTCATTTCCAAGAAACAAAGTTAGCTTTAGCGACAACAGATGCCAAAGGCTTTATTATAGGAGCTGCCTCAGAGTATATGATGGACGGACAGTTGGACCACATTATAGAAACAGAAACCTATTTATGTATCTATAAAAAGTATCTGCTTACCGAGCTTTCCTATTTCCAACGTCCTGATCATTTGGAGGATTTGGTATTTAAAATGTGTCAAAAAGAGTTGATTCCTATATTAGCCCATCCAGAACGCTATAGGTACATCAAGTCCATAGAAAGGTTTGAAGATCTAAAAAAACGAGGCTTGGAGCTGCAACTCAATTTACTATCCCTATCTGGTCATTATGGAGAAGAAGCTTTTACAAAAGCGACTTCCCTTTTAGATAAAGGAATGTATGAATATGTTGGTACTGATGCCCATAAAGTGTCACACTTAGAAAAAATTAAGGGAATTAAGATTAAGAAAAAGCAAATTCCCTCCATAAAAAAGCTTGTGGAAAACCACAAGCTTGTATTTGATCTTTAACATGAACGCTTTTTATTCAAGGGTGCGTTTCTTTTGAAATCTCCTCTTGAAGGTACTCCATAAAGTCCTTTTTTCTTCCCCGTAAGCGTAACCGTATTTATTACCGTAACCAAAGTTAGCGAGTTTGACATTGTTAACGATGACAGCCACATTTTTCAATTTCCCGTCTTTAACCGCATCTGAAACAAATTCTAATAAGGACATATCTGTATAATCGGCACGAGTCACATAAGCGGTCACATCTGCATATTTGTTGATCAGCAAGGTGTCTGTCACTAAAATGGTTGGAGCACTATCCACAATAACGAGATCGTACAAATCTTTAGCTTCCTCAAATAAGGTTTTTGTTCGGTCCTGCATCCATAGCTCTGCTGGATTAGGTGGGATAGGTCCTGATACTAAAATGTCTAAACTTTTATTTGTTGAAGAGGTAATGATCAGATCTTTTAACTTTACATGGTCATCGGTCAGAAAATCTGTTACCCCACGAGTCCTTTTTGATACCTTATCAAAGTATTTATGGAGCTGCGGGTTCCTGATGTCTCCTCCTATTAAAAGCACGTTTTTCCCGCTATAGGAGAAGGTATTGGCGAGATTTACGGCTACTATGGTCTTTCCTTCTCCCTTTACCGTAGAGGTGACCAAAACAACTTTAGTGTCATCATGACTAACGGCATTGAGCTTGTATTGAAGGTTGGTTCTTAGGATTCTAAAGGACTCTGCTAAAACAGATCGATCGTTCAATTGTATATAATCGTTACTGTCTTTATCCAGCTGGGGAACTTCACCGAGAATATCGGTATTGGGCAGGTATTTTTCTATGTCTTTTCTAGACACAATTCTATTGTAAAAAATAGATACCCCATATACAACAGCGCCTGGTACTAAAAGCCCACAAATAAACATCGCCAGGTACACGATACGGGGTTTTGGTGAAATGGGTCCCTTAGCTGCTAAGGGGTAGTCTACTATTTTTGCTTTTGAAGCGGTCACCGCAAGAGAAATAGCAGTCGTTTCCTTTTTTTGATTCAGCAATAAATAAACGGCTTCTACTACAATTCGATCTCTTTCTATGTCCCGAGTCACCCTTTCATTTTCAGGAATGTCAGAAATTTTTCCAGACACCCTATTCAACTCTTTGGTTAAGCTTTCTTTTTGAATGCCCATGGAAATGATCACATTGTTAAGGGACACTAAAATAGCCGCTCGTAAACTGGTTATATCATACCCTAGCCTTTGAAGAACAGGATTCTTTGGGGTAGAATTTTCCTGATACCTCAAATACTCTTGAACCAGCAGATTGTACTTAGCAGCAGATTGCTCAAATTGGACCTCTTTTAAGCCTATATTTTCAGGAATAAGTGCAAAGGTATCCTCTTCTAATTTCTCTTTTAGTAATAGGGCTATTTTTAATTGTGTTTCTGTCTCTATCACCTCTCGACCAATACCCGCTGAGAATCCCAAGTTCAGCTCTGCTTCCGCAACCAGATCCGTTAAATTTTCAGAGGTTTTAAAGTTTTGTATGCCTCTTTCCACACTGTCCAGATCCTTTTGAATATCCCTTAAACGTTCGTCAATAAACTCTGAGGTGTTTCTAGCCACTTCATTTTTATCTTTAACAGCATCCTCATTATACACGAGAATAAGGTTGTTGAGCACATCCGTAGCTTTTTCTCTATTAGCATCCACCAAACTAAGTTCCAATACGCTTCCTCGTTTATCGATCTTTACAATGTCTAGCCTGGATTGAATGGCTTTTGTGGTTCGTATTATTGGATGGATGCTTATGAAAAGTTTTTTCCAAGGCTTTTCCACTGTTGGGTTTTCTAGTGCCAGATCTGATACGGATGCTTTATTAGGAACTACAAGCAGGCTTATACCACCCATCATAAACTCCGAGCCATAAGAATAGGTCACAAAATCATCCGTATCTTGAAGCTTGATTTTAAAAGATTGATCACCACTCGGACGCAGTACTAAGTTCACAGATTCTGATAAGGTATACCCAGCCGCGGCATCTAATAGTGTTAATTTTAAAGAGCTGTTTTTATACACATCCGTACTCTTTATATTTCCTGCGTTCTTGTACACAATATGTAGGTCCAGATTCTCTACCACTTGATCGATCAACTTATTGGACTTTAAAATCTCTATTTCATTTTCAACCGTATTAAAGGAATTGCCCAAAACATCTAAATCACTAAAGGCAGAAAGCTCCGACAAGCCACCACCACCGCCTTGGGTGTCTTTTATTAAAATTTTTGCAGTAGCTTTATATTCGTTTGTGGTGTATCGCAGGTAGCTATACCCCATCACTAAAAAAGCCATCACACTGATGATAAACCAAGGCCATTGCTTTAGGTAGGGGGCCAATTGGTCTTTTAAAGAATCGCTTGGATCGGTTTCGGAATAGGTAGGATTCATAGAGTTCTTTAGTTTCTGGAAATGATAACAATTAAAGATAGTAATACAGACGCAATAGAAACAAATAGAGACGCATTTCTATTAAATCCGGCCGCTTGTATTTGCGCATAATTGGGCTCTACGACCACCACATCATTTTGCTGCAAATAATAAAAATCAGAATCTATAAAGCTGGCACTGGTTAAATCTACTGTGGAGGTGGTTTGAATACCATTCACATCTCGAAGTACCGTAACATTTTTTCTATTTCCATAAATCGTCAAATCTCCGGCGGTACCTATCACTTGCAACAAGGTGATGCGGTTGTAATCTAAGGTAAAGGTCCCTGGTCTGTTGACCTCTCCGAGTACCGTAACTTTAAAATTCACGATACGTATATCCACCACGGCATCCTTTACAAAGCCACCTTCTCTAATTTGGGTCTGAATACGATCGGTCAGTTCTTTTCTTGTTTGACCAGCCACTTGCATAACGCCCAATATAGGAAAGACGATAGCGCCATCATTATCCACCAAATACCCAAACAACTGCCCTTGTTGCCCAGCTCCATTTAAGCCATTTTGATTGGTCGTATTTATCATTTGGTTGAAGGGCTGTACCAGCTCCATATTTTCACTAGCGACCGTTATTCTTAGAATATCATCTTTCTTGATTAAAGATTTATAATTGAGCTTTTGGGTGGGGAGAGAGCTGTCCAAATCTTGTAAATAAATAATTTTTTTTGGGGATACACAAGAAGTGAAAAATACAAGGAAAAGAAACAGCAGTACTGCTTTAAATAAGGGGTTGTTCATAGGTATAAAGGTAAGGTATTCTATAGCACGACTTTTTTATCTAACAGCTCAAAGACACTGTTTTTACTAATATATTCTGGGACCAGTTGTTTTATTTTACCGACTAAAAAAACATCATTCTCCTGCTGTGCTGCTGCAGCAATTTCAATGATATGGTTTAAAACATCTTTATAAGAAATAGCTTGGTCTTTTGCTATCATGATCTTTTGATGGTGTGTGGGCATGCTAGTTGAGCTGTCACTCAACAACTCTTCGTATAACTTTTCTCCAGGACGTAAACCTATGATCTTGATATCTATGTCTGTATACGGCTTAAAACCAGAAAGCTGGATCATTCGTTTTGCCAGATCCATAATCTTTACAGGTTTCCCCATATCAAAAACAAAAATTTCGCCACCATTCCCCATAGTACCGGCTTGAAGCACTAACTGACAGGCTTCTGGAATGGTCATGAAATAACGGATGATGTCTTGATGCGTTACTGTTACAGGACCACCGCTTTCAATTTGTTTTTTAAAATACGGAATGACAGATCCGTTAGAACCCAGCACATTACCAAAACGAGTAGTTATAAATGTCGTCTTACCAGTAGCCCTTTGTTGGAGCGATTGGACATACATCTCTGCGGCTCGCTTGCTAGCTCCCATAACATTAGTAGGATTCACCGCCTTATCCGTGCTGATCATCACAAATCGATCAATTTTATAAGCCATAGATAAATCGGCTAGATGAACGGTTCCTAGAATATTAACACCAACCGCCTCCTTTGGGTTCTTTTCGATCATCGGGACGTGCTTGTAGGCCGCTGCATGAAATACCACCGATATTTTATTAGAACTGAACACCTGTTCCAGTCGGTCTTTGCGCCTTACATCTGCAAGAATTACTTTATACGATACATCGGGAAACGCATCTCTTAATTCTAACTCTAATTCATATAATGGGGACTCTGCTTGGTCCAGAATCAAGATGCACTCTGGTTGATACCTAGAAACCTGTCGTACAATTTCGCTCCCTATAGAACCGGCACCTCCTGTGATTAAGACATTTTTACCGTTTAGATAGCTGGATATTTGTGAATCGTCTAACTGAATGGAGGCTCTTTCTAATAAATCTTCAATTTGAATTTCCTTTATTGTAGCAGCAACATCCTCCTTATCGCTCCATTGGGTTATTTCTGGAACGCTGAAGACCTTTAAGTTGTTAGCAAGTGCCTTATCCACCAACTCATTTTTTTGATTTAAATCTAGTGAAGACCCTGCGATAATAAGGGCGGTCACTTTCATAGGAAGGATGCGATCATAAAATTTGGCATCGTATTTTAAAATAGGCTTTCCTAAAATTTTCACTTGTTTACAATCCTTTTTCAGGGAAACAAAACCAACAAAATTAAAATTTCGACTGTTTGAGGTGACTAAGGCCTCTGCAAGAGCGATATTGTCATCATTAACACCCACTATAAGAACGGTATCCCTTTTATGCTTGTAATGAGAAAAGGAGGCGTATACCTTCTTTACAAAAAGTCTAAAGGAAAGCATGGCGCCGAAGGTAAGGCTTGTGTTCACGATTAGAAAAGGCATTAAAAACAACTTTTCCCCATAATAAAAATAACTGCTGTAATTTACCACCACCACCACCGTCATCACCGTGGCACAGGCCAGTCCTATTTTAAAAATATCCACAAAAGTACTGTGTCGGATCAAGCCAGCATAGGTACTGAAAATAAAAAAGGAAGCTACGTAAAGAAGGATTATAAATAGTGCTTGTTGCAAAAGAGTTAGGACCTCGTAAAAATTAGAACCGATGTCATCAATTACTAAGAAAGCGAGGTGATACGAACAGATCACTAAAAGCAAATCAATAACCACTACCATCCATCGCGGAAGGTACCTTAAGTTTCGGAATTGAAGATCATTGTCCCCATTCCAAAATATCATGGCTATTCTATTTCTAAAGTAATTTTTTTGCATTTCCCAACGGTAAAAGTAGAACAAAAAAAAAGAGCCGTGCGTGCAGACCGCCCTTAATTTATTAAAAAAGTCATTACCTCTGTATCTTTATTTTTGTAAGATGCTAACCAGTTGCATTCCGTAACGTTTAATAAGCCCGGAAGTCTGATCGGGATTGGCATTCACTTTGGCCTTTTGAAGTCCTTTTATTTTTTAATAAATTTTAAAGTTGTACCAGCGTTTCCCTGATGTATACGCAAAAAATATACGGCACTTTTTAATTCACCTAAGTTTTTAAGTATCTCTATACCAGTTGATAAGCTGTTTTTATAGGTGCTTATTTTTTGCCCTATCGCATTGTAAACGCAAATAACAACTGGCTGCCCGAGGAGCAGGTTGCTCACCATAAGACTGGATCCAGTCATGGGATTGGGATGTATAGTTAGCGCTTTCGCGAAAGCAGAATCATCAACAGATAAGGTTGTGTTTACAAACTTTAACGAAAAACGATCTGCCTGTAAACTTGTAGGATCAGCCCCGACAAAAGACACACTAACTAAATTAATTCCCGGAATCATTCTTGTTTCCGTCCCTAAATAGCCATCTATCCATAGCGTTTGAAGACCTGTAAACCCATTGTTCAATTCAAAGGTGTAAGTAGAACCTGTTAATCCTGTTAATTGCAAGGATAAAACATCCCCATCAAAGGGAATTGGTATTTGTGTACTACTCAAAGGCTCTGAATTCTTAAGAACCGATAAATTCTCGTTTGGGTTTTGTAGTTTGATGGCATCCTTAGCCGTAACCCATGGGGAGGCATTTGCCGTAAAAGAAATTAAAACGCCATCTCTCGCTTTGCCAGAGAGGAGTTCATTGTCCTTAAATACAGAAATAGAGATCAACTCATTTACATTAGAACTGCGGTACACATCAGTGGTAGCCGTACTAGTTGTTTTAAAAGACTGTTTTACGAGTACCTCAGGACTTAATCCTGCGACATCACCATCTTCAGCAGTTGCTATAAAAATGGCTTGTCCCGGCTGTAGGAACTGATTGACTTCAGACCCTGCCACATTATTGGTGTTTAAATTAAAATCGTAAGTCGCATAAGCTCCATGGGTACCTATAGTAGGGTCCCAAGCATAATATAGATTTGGATTGATATCTACCGTACTGGCATCAGCAAGCAAACTGACCAAATCAATTTGTGCTTGATACGGATTTGCCATAAAATTAAAGCCTCCTTCTGCAGTGGACAAAGCACTTAGGGCAACCGCTCCATTTGCTAGAGTTCCCTTAGACCGGAGGCTAGTAGCCGTAGGTAAACTTCCTGCTGTTGTTAACGACACACTGCGGTCTCCTCTGATATACAAACGTACCGGCTTCCCCGGTTCCAGCGTTGTTGCATTTGTTGGACTCAGATTCTCCCAGGCTTGCGTGGTATTGTTAAATGTAAAGGCAGAGGGAGCGTTAGTTGCAGAGGAATCAAAACCATTTGCTTGCGTTCCTCCAGTAATGTGGGTTCCTATTCCAGGTTCATAACCTGCATCTCCAGGATCTAAGCCACCTTGCTGCCAGTTATCAAAGAGCGTTCCGGTCATGTTTACGGTACTCCCTACAAATCTAAAAGCTCTTTGTTCCGAATAAAACTGCTCTACACTCACATCTCCGTCGACACTACCAGAAACCACTGGAGCAACAATCGCGGTCTTTCCTGCAGTGCTTTTTAACGTAAGGTGATCATTAGTAGTTAAAACTCCAGAAAATAAGTTCAAACTTCCCAGTACATCAGTAGCTGCGGTCAAATTAAGATTTCCTAACAAAGTAATCGATTCCAGTGTACCAGAAGCTTCGATCAATTGAGTGGAAGGGTTGGCGATGATTTGAATGTTGTCTAACGCGATCTCATCGCTGGAGCCACCTCCTTCATCAACTGATGTCCAAGCAATTACATAAGTACCGCCAGCAGGAATGCTCAGCCCTGTTAGCTCTATAGCGACTACATTTCTTTCCCATACAGGAACTGCGTCACTTTCAAGTCCTGAATATATACGAGACGCTGACACAGTCGTTAAACTAGAAGTATCTGGCCCATGAGAACATATAAAATCGTTAGAACGTGTTTCATTATTAAAGAAATAAACTTCATAAGCTAGAGATACGTCTGTCACGATTGCTCCTGTATTATTCGTAAATTGCAAATGGATCGTTCCTGGGGTAAAGTCATTGCCTGTAGGTTGTATACCTAGCGCATAATCATTTGCAGCTACTTCAAAAGCATAAATCCCACCAGATGTGGTACCACCGCTCGAAATGCCTTTGCCAAAATCATTGCCAGATTGCTCCTCCCCAAAAATAGTTGTCGCATCCTGTAGACCATCAATGGCAAAAGCATTGGCATCTAACTGACCAGCAGTGGGTACTGCAGCAAAACCCGTTCCCGTAAAAGAACCATTATTGACATGTGTAACCGTAGTATCAAAGTCAATGGTATAGGTGGTGTTCAGGGCGTTTATTTGTAGACCTTGTGCTTGAGGAGCTTGTATAGCATATAAAAAATCAAGTGTTGTCGTACTTTCTGGAGCTGCGTTATCATCTGTGGCAGTAATGCTATAGGACATCGTACCGGCTTCAGATTGACCAGGAATAATTCCTTGCCATTCACCAGTAGTCATTGTATTTTCTGACATTGTTATAGAACCAGTTGTTGTTACCGCAGATAGATTTGTAAAAGACCAATCTAAAGTTGCCGTTGCTATAGTGTTTCCATCAGCATCTGTTATGTCTACCGATACTAGAGTGTTTGTATTTAAACCGATAGGGTCTGCCGAAGGGGTGCGTTGCATATTTGATATGGATGGCGCGTTGTTTCCAGCAGTTACAAAACCCGTCCAAGAAATATCATCAATGATGACTTGTTTAGCTGTAGTGTTTTTTATTTCTATAGTAAAATCTCCAGAAACATCTATTCCTGTTACAGTAAAGATTTGTTCATTATAAGTATCAAATGGAGTCGAAGTACCGACTGAAACACCATTAATTAATAATTCAACTCCTCTGTTGCCTGCACCTGTAAAACCTTTATAAAGTTTTACCGAAAAATCTTGAATTCCGCCAGAAATGGTTGAACTCAGTACATTACTGTTATCAGACGATCTTCTTAACATAAGAGCAGGTAGGTTGATGCCAGAATTATTAGAATCACCATCAGCGTCTCTAGAGGAAGTATAACTCCATGTAATATTAGAGTTGGTATTCGTAAAGCTTCCGATTGAATAAGAGCTCCCTACCGCTAAATCATCAAAATTCTCTAATCCTTGAGCAACCAAAAAATTAGCTGTTAAGGTGGTCATTAATATTAGTAACATTTTTTTCATGGTATCCCTATTTAAATAAGATGAAAATAAGCTTTTATCTTATTTTAAATAGATGGTTTACATGAATTTAAGGTTAAGTTATTAGTATACAGCGCTATTACAAGTATCTAATGGTGCACATTACCTCTTTTAGCCTGCGTTATAAAAGGCTTTGGTCTATGTATCTATAGTTAAAAAAAAACGTCCCTGTTGTTAAACAGAGACGTTTTTTTTTTGAGAATTACACCTCTAGTGGGAACATATGCGATGTATAGCGGTTTTTATGCGTTCCCTATCGGCATCCGTTAGGTTGGAACCAGACGGCAAACAGAGCCCATTTTCAAAAAGGGTTTCACAAACTTTACCTCCATAATACGGAAAGTCTTTACATAGGGGCTGCAAGTGCATGGGTTTCCATAAAGGTCTGGATTCTATATTTTCTTTTTCTAATGCGAGTCGGATAGCTTCTCTTGTAAGACCACCCGTTTTTAAGGGATCCACTAGAATCGCACTCAGCCAGTGGTTGGAAAACACCTCTTCAGAGGGCGCTACTTGAACAGTGATGCCCGCTATACCTCTAAATAGGTCGCTATAAAAAACGTTCATTTTTCTACGCAGTGCCACGTGCTTATCGAGGACTTGCATTTGCCCGCGTCCTATACCCGCACTGATGTTGCTCAACCGGTAATTATAACCTACTTCACTGTGCTGAAAATGAGGTGCGGCATCGCGCGCTTGTGTCGCTAGAAATACGGTTCTTTCTTTTACCTCTTTAGAACGACCGACCAAGGCACCACCTCCACTCGTAGTTATAATTTTATTTCCATTAAAACTTAGAATTCCATACTCCCCAAAGGTTCCACATTTCCTGCCTTTATACGTGCTTCCTAAAGCCTCTGCACTGTCTTCTATGACTGGTATTTGATTAGCTTTCGCAAAAGCGTGAATCTCCTCCACTTGATAAGGCATTCCATATAAATGTACGGCGAGAATAGCTTTGGGTTTTTTACCCTTTGCGATGCGGTCTTCCACCGCTTCTTTTAAGGCGGCGGGACACATATTCCAGGTGTCTTCCTCACTATCTACCATAATAGGCGTAGCTCCTAAATATTGTACGGGATTAGTCGTACCACAAAAGGTAAAGCTTTGACAAATCACCTCATCACCAGGTCCTACTCCTGCCTGAATCAAGGCTAAATGTATCGCTGCCGTTCCACTAGACAGTGCCGCAACATGAGTGTTTTCTGCTTGATATGCTTCTAGGTCCTTTTCAAAACCCGTCACATTCGGACCTAAAGGGGCTACCCAATTGGTATCAAAAGCTTCACTCACATAATTTCTTTCTGTACCCCCCATATGAGGGGAAGAAAGCCATATTTTATCTAGAGACATAGAGATTTTTTGTGTGGGCAAAGATAGTTTATAGCATATATCTTTTAAATGCCGTATAAAATTAGTTTCTTTTTTACTGAATTGTCGTCAAAAAATAGAACCGTAGCCTTAGCTATGCTTCCATTTTATTTCTAAACTGTTTAAAAACAAATTGGTATTAGTTAAAAAGAGATTGAATCGTAAGACATATGATTTTTATATCATACCAAACACTCTTTTTATTCAAGTACTCCAAATTCATTCTTACTTTATCTGGAAAAATGACTTGATCGTTATAGAGGAGTGGATGTTCTTGATGTGCCAGTAGTTCTTCTTCCTTGCGGTACTTGATAGCTGCCAGACTGGTTAGTCCAGGTTTTAAAAGTAGCACTCGCCTGTCCTCCCCTTGAAGTTGGTCGTAATACCCGGGAACGTCTGGTCGGGGACCTACAAATGACATGTCTCCCTTAAGAATATTAAAGAGCTGTGGCAACTCGTCTATTTTTGTCTTTCTAAGGAGTTTCCCTATTCTTGTTGCTTTAGCATTTTTTATGGTGTGCAACTTATATAGGGTAAAGGGCTTGCCGTGTTGTCCTATACGAGTTTGAGTAAAGATCCCGGAAGATGCTGTGGAGATAGCAGCGAGTAGGATCGTTAGGACCAAGACCGGTAGGATTGCTGTACCTAATAGTACCGCTAGTATACATTCCACTACAGGTTTCCTAGCCTTCCTCATTTAAATTAATTCTATCACTACGGCACCCCAGGAATAACCGACTCCAAAACCGACTAATGCGATCTTCTCTCCAGATTTTATGGCATGCTCTTGCTGAAGTGTTTTAAGTACAATCGGTATGCTGGAAGAAACTGTATTGCCACAAAAATCCATACGTACGGGAAAACGTTCTTTTTCTACGTCAATCTTTTCTCTTAAATGATTTAGGATATAGGCATTTGCTTGATGAAAAACAAAATGGTCCATGTCCTGCATTTCCAAATTGTTTTTTACCACATTTTTAAGGACCAAACTCGGCACGTTCACAGAAGTGAAATTAAAAATGGCGCGTCCTTTCATAAAAAGACTGGCGTCATCAGTGGCGGGCACAGGTGTATCATAGGCTTCTTTGCCCGTGGTATGTGGCTGCCTCATTCCACCAGCTTTAACGATTAGATTTTCTGCCCCAGAACCATCGGTTCCCAAATCAAAGTTTCCGATTTTTGCTGCTAAGCCGTTGACTTGATTAGAAATCAGTGTAGCACTGGCCGCATCACCAAAAATGGTGCGGTTGCCTTTATCAGATTTATGTAAAAATTTACTATAAGATTCCCCACAAACCAGCAAGACATTTTTGGCGATTCCCGAGGCGATAAGTCCTTTTGCCAGACTTAATCCATAAATAAAACCAGAACATCCTAAGTTAAAATCTAAAGCGCCACAGGATTGTTTTAAACCCAATCGGTCTTGCATGATACAAGCACTCGTAGGCAAAAAGTAATCGGGACTTTGGGTACAAAACAACAGGTAATCAATAGCATCAGGACCTAGCTTATATTCGTCAAACAACAGGTTTGCTGCCTTGACGCCCATATCTAACGAAGTCTCGTCATCAGCCGCTATATGACGCTCTCTAATGCCAATTTTATCAGCAATTTTTTCAACAGACCATTCCGGAAATTCTGCAGCGAGACTGTCGTTGGTTAAGATCTTTTCAGGTAAATAATAACTGATGTGGTTGATATAAGATTCGATCATCTTGAGATACGTCCTCCATCCAATTTACTGTTGGTTTCTGTATTCCATTTGGCAGCTGGTAAAAGCTCTATTGTAGCTCGGGACATTGTTGTGTTTTATCTAAGCAAAGATAGTTCAGTTAAAAAGAGATGGCCCCTAAAAAAATGATTTTAATATCCGCTCAAAAACTCTTTCTATGGGCATGCGCTGCCTTCCTTCTGAGCTCATCTAAAAAATGATTTGGTCGTTATAAAGTAAAGGCATGGATTGAGTTTTAAGCAGCTCTTCTTCGTTGTAGTATTTAATAGCTGCCAGACTGGTTAAGGCTGGTTTTAGCTTTAGTACTTGTCTAACAGCTCCCATAAGTTGATCGCAGTATCCAGGAACATCTGGACGTTGCCCTGCATAAAGAAATTTCCTTTTGTACCTATACAGCAGCTGAGGCAGAGCCTTGCTTTTTATTTTTGTTGCAGGTGTACCTGTTTTCGCTGTCTTCACAGCTAAAACGATTTGGTACTTACCTATGGTAAAGGGCTTGCCTTGATGGCTTGTTTTCATTTAGGTGAAGACACCTATGGATTTTGTGGAACCGCAGCACATACTAGTGCAATAAAAGAAATGTGTATAGAACCCTTAATAAAAGGATTGCAATACCTGTATGGAATCTACAAGGCATTAAGCTTATTTTATAATACGACCTGGATTCCCAACAACAGTTGCTCCGTTTGGAATATCTTTAATTACTACAGCACCTGCGCCTATAGTGCACCAATCTCCTATTTTAACACCTGGTATAATAACCGCAGCTGCGCCTACATGTGTTCCCCTCCCGACAATTACAGAACCACATAAGGTAACGTTAGGAGATATATGAACAAAGTCTTCTATAACACAATCGTGTTCTATAACCGCAGCCGTATTAATAATACAATTGGACTTGATCCTCACACTAGGGCTGATTATCGCACCTGCCGCAACCATTGTTCCTTGTCCTAATGTAACATTTAATCCTATAATGGAATACTTATGTATTAAAGCTGGTAAAAGATCATTAGAATTAGTTTCAGCTATCTCCTGTCTTATGTAGTTATCACCTATAGCGATTATATAGTTAGCTTTTGACGGTACGGATCTAATTACTTTATAGCCTTCAAAAGTACTTAATAAGTGATTACGATCAACAAAACCTGCTATTGCTAAATTTAAATGAAGTGCAATATCCAGAACCACCTTTCCATGACCACTTGCACCGTATATATATATATCATTCATTGGAAGAACCTTTAAAGGCTGTTGTTGTTGCTTGACCTTGTTGACTGATACCTTCAGAAATAAAAACCTTTTTTATAGTCCTAAAAATAATTTTCAAATCTAGAACAAAAGATTGGTGCTCTACATACCATACGTCCAGTTGAAACTTCTCTTCCCAACTGATAGCATTACGCCCATTGACTTGTGCCCAACCGGTGATTCCGGGTTTTACCTTATGCCGTTTTGCTTGTTCTGGAGTGTACAATGCTATATACTCTGGCAATAACGGTCTGGGACCTACCATACTCATATCTCCTTTAATGACATTAATTAATTGCGGCAATTCGTCCATGGAGGTTTTGCGTAAAAACTTCCCCACTTTTGTGAGTCGTTGATTATCTGGTAACAAGTTTCCATGCACATCTTTTTTATCGTTCATGGTTTTGAACTTGATGATTTTAAAGAGCTTTCCGTTTTTCCCAGGCCTTAACTGAAGAAAAAAGGGTTTTCCATCATTGGCAAATGCCAACAACACAAAAGAGACTAGGAACACAGGAGCTAAAATGATCAAGATCATGAGTGCTACTAGTTTATCTAAAAAGGGTTTGATAAAGCTATTATACATGGCGTTGATCATCTAGTTGTAACAGCAGGCTCTGGTATTCTTGTAACAAAGCCTCCCAAACCTCTCGTCGCTCGTATCGTTCTACAATCATTTTTCTGGCATTGGAAGACAATAAGTTCATGGTAGGGTCGCTGCTGAGCAATTGGCTCATCGCGGCAGTCAAAGACACAGCATCTTTGGAACTTATAATAATCCCATTCACCTTGTGCTCTATGATTTCGTTACACCCATTAATATCGGTAACAATGCACGGCAATCCCATGGCACCCGCTTGCATCACCACATTTGGGAACCCCTCTCTATAGCTTGGAAATACCAACGCATCGCTCATCGCAAAATAGGGACGTACATCTTGTTGGTAGCCTACAGAAATAATACTCGCGTTTCGATCTATTGCCTGTAATGTACTTTCTTGTAAAGGATCTAAATCATGTTCAAAAGGGCCTACTAACAGTAAAGTGGTGTCTTTTGCGGGAAAAGCTTTTCTCAGTTGCGTATAGGCTTCGATGAGTTCATTGATACCTTTATCTCCCACCAACCTACCTACAAAAATAAAAACAAAGCTATTTGTTGCGATGTTCAGTTCAGTCCTCAATTCTAAATTTTGTTGGATAGTGAATAAATTGGGGTCAAAATGCGACGTGTCTATGCCGTTACTACTAGCGTTACCAATAATTTGAAGCTTCTGCTGAGACGTGAGTTTCTCTGAAAGGATAAAGTCGTACAACCCTTTGG
This sequence comes from Nonlabens sp., assembly GCF_047636915.1. Lineage (GTDB taxonomy): Bacteria > Bacteroidota > Bacteroidia > Flavobacteriales > Flavobacteriaceae > Nonlabens. Next base: position 20,741 of record NZ_JBLIGN010000025.1, read on the forward strand.
AATTAGGGTACACTTTAGTGGCGAACTTATAGGTGCATTTCTCCACCAGGTTCAAGAGGTTTCGCTTGGCACCCTTAGCCTCCATTAAAGGTAATCCTGCTACGGTATGCAAACGTAGAGGCACTTTAGCAAAATAAGAAGCCATCATGCCAACGATACCTGCTTTAGGAGTGTGTGTATGTACGATGGAAACTTGTTCCATTTTAAAAAACTGGTACAATTTAAAAACAGCTTTAAGGTCTTTCCATGGCGTTATTTGGCGGGACATCTCTATATGATAGGTAGGAACGTTTATGTGCTGTCCCAGTTTCTGTAAGGCATCTTTATCTGCAGAAACGGCCGTGACATTGAAATAGTTTTGCATATAGCTCAACTGCCCTTCTAGCAATTTTTCTAAAGATATAGGGACAGTGGTAATGCGGACTAACTTAGGGTTCATTTAGGTAATTTTCTATTTGTTGAACAAATTTATCAATCGATCTGGATTTCAACTCTTCGTCAAAAAATTTTCTGTTTCCTCTATTTTCTTTAGATAAGGCTTCCAGAATCGCCGTTTTCAAACTTTCTACATTATAAGTTGCCGCCTTGTAAACGCCTCTTATTTCATTGATATCTCCAGCACATAGGGTAGAAACCACCTTAGTATTCTGGGACATCATCTGTAGTAACACGTTCGGAAAACCTTCAATACGAGATGAAACTACACATAAACTTGCTTCTTTAAAAAAAGGGTAGACGTTATCAACGAAACCTAATAAATGAATACTGTCTTCCATACCTAACCGAGACACCTGACCTTCCAATTGCTTCCGCAAAATCCCATCTCCTAAGATGAGTAATTTTAAGCTTGGGTACTCTTTATTGATTCTATGAAAAGCCTCAATCAAAATATCAAATCCTTTTTCAGGAATTAATCTACCTGCAGAAACAATGAAGGGGAAATCAAATTCTCGTTCTTGTATAAAACGGTCAGGAGCGTCGAATGCATTTGGAATTACGCGAATATTTAAATTTTTACTAATATTCGGTAAGTTCATTTTAAACTGTTTTTTCATTAATGAGCTTTGACAAATCAATAGATCCAATTTTCGATAACCAATAAAATAAGAAAACCGGTAACTCAATAGTTTTAATCCCTTAAACCGATCAAAAATCGACGTTGATTCTCGACCTATTAAAAATTGAGTTTTTAATATCCCTAAACCTCTTAAAAAACCTAAAATACCAGTTAAATATACATGGGTACTGAATGTGACATCAGAACTTAGAGAACGAAGGATGGTGATAAACTTAAGGATACTATTTCCTGAAAAGTATAATTTGACGTTTCCATTCTTAATATATTGATCCCAAGGGCTTTTTAGGTCTTTGCTAACAAATATGACAGTTACTGAACTATTTTGTTTAAGGTAATAATCTGCCAAGCGCATCATGAGCTGTTCTGCACCGCCCAGTTTCGTATTTAAAAGAATAAAGGTAATCATCTAAGAATTGCGTTAAAAGATTAATTAAATATGCATATTTTAAAATATAAATTAAAATCGCTATGAATAATATAAATTTTGTTTCCACCACGAACTTTACCAAAACGAGCCAGTATGCTCTTTTTTCCAAAATTCAATCATAAATAAAGATAATTATAAACCAAATAGATAGGATTTGTTACATAAAATTCGATTTCTGTAACTTCGAAAATAAGATTTAAGAAATAAGCATATGACGGGCTAAAACAAATAATAGCTGCAACAATCCAATTAAAATACTTTTTATTATCGAAAACAGTAAGCCATATTAAAGCAATCAACGGGAGGGATAACTGAAAAAATCTTGAACCCAACGAGGGAATTAGCATCGTAAAGTTTACAAAAGACATCCAAACCATAAGAAATAAATATAGATTGAAAGCTTTATCATTCTGTTGAATCAAAAGTTTTTTCTTTATAAAAAATAATATAATAAGATTCACAATTATTCGCGGTGGCCATGTAAAAATAAACGCAAACCAAACTCTAGATTGTTCCTTGGTAGCCATTATTTCAGGATCTGTATATAGTCGAACTATTCTAGAAATGAATTCAGGAAGATAAGTTTCTAAAGATTCAAGAAAAAAGAACGCTATTTCGGATATTAAAAAACTAGCAATAAATAATACAACCCAGAATTTGTTCCACCTTTTAGTTAGTAAAGCAATGATAAGTATTAGTAGGTAGGCAAAAAATGAAACGTGAACTAATGGCGTTAAGCATGCTAAAAGCAAATATTTTTTATTGTTATTCTGAAAGATTTGAAAAATACAATAGACGCCAATCCATGCGGCTGTCCAAAACCTCGCTCCATTGATGTTGAAAATAGGATTACTCATTATAAATATGGTAGCTAGAAAAAAACCATATAAATCATTCCTATAATTCTCTTCTCTCGTAAGAAAACGCAACGATTTCAACATGAAAAATGAAAATACTGCAGCATAAAAACCAAAAAGCCAATGATAGTTATTTGTAAACCTACTTACAACAAATGCAACTATGGTCGCATAAATATCTTTATCACCATCATCAAATTCTGTATAATCAGTAAATATTAAATTGAATTTGTCCGTATCATATACTGCTATTCTTTCAAACTTTAATCTATAAGCTACTCCATCACCAGTATAGTCCCCAGATCTATTATCAGGCACGGTGAATGAAATTCCAAAAGCAATAGAAAATAAAAAAAATATTAAAAATGATGAATCAGCACCAATTCTTTTCAATGAAATGATAAAGCCAAATAATGGATTTATAAAAAAGATTGCAAGTTTGATAAGTGTATTCTTTTTTTCCATAAGTCATGTGAAAGACTGAATTCCAAATTTGGAGAAATTGCTACTATTAAATATTATTCCTCATATATATTATTATAAATAATATAAATTGACTTTAAATATTATTTGCTAAAAGTTCTTTTAGCATCCATTCTTGAGGGTTAAATTTTTGCTCATGCCATTTCAATTGAGAATCCCAATAGCCTGGACATCTATCATAGGCATTTATAGCAAATCCAAAGCACATTTCAATAATCAATGGCTCATTTCTTTCGTTGAAAACAAAATCATAGGCCATACACTGTAATTTTAAGTTTTTATTGGTATTAAAAGCTATCTCAACACATCTTATATCTATTTGATTGTGGTCATAGATTATATTACCACTACCAGATGCTCTAAAATCATTTTCTCTATTCAACCTTTTAATTCCGAAAACTTTAGACCCAATAGCAATGACTCGTATATCAAATTGATTGTTTGGAATAAACTCTTGATAATAGAAATATCCTTTTTCATTATTGTTTACTTTTAATTCATTTCTATTCTTTTTCAAAAATTTAAAAACTTTCCTTCCGAGTGAAAAAGGATTTTTATTTTTTTTTGCTAATCGAATTTTCTGATTTAAGTTGCCGAGGTTTCTTGGATTAGGATTCAACCCAGTTGAAAACATAATATCAATATATTGTTTTGCCTCACTCATTTCATTAAGTAATTTTACATTTGAAGCTCCAGCCCCTCTTTTCAACTTTACTACAATTGGGTACTTTATATCAGTAATATGCCTCTTAGCTTCGTATTGATCGTAAAAAACCATACTCGATATTATTGGAGCTTCTATTGACTCTAATAAATACTTCTGTGCAATCTTATCATCAAAATGCCATCTAGTATTAAAATTAGGAAAGCATTTGATGCCTATTATTTCAATAGAGTTCATGACATAATGAAAAACCAGCAAATCCTTTGAACTTGAATGATTCATATGCCAAATAAAATGGGTTACTGTTTGCTCTTGTAGTTTCTGTACAATATTTGAATCAAACGCATTTACCTTAATAAAGCTAATTATATTCTCTTCACAATAATCAATCCAACGCTCAGAAAAACTTCCTTTTCTATGGTGTATTGCAACTTTCATCTATTCAAATATTTTTTTATTATATCCTTTGATAAGTCGGAATGCGCTTCACATCTGATAAGATTGAGCTTAAGAGCCATGCCTTTGCTACTGGACCCTGTGATGCCCAACTTACTCAGAACACCTCTAACGTAACGATTAGAAATAAAAGATACAGGTGACCAAAAATTTAGGTAGCTAGTATATCTTGTTTTAACAAACTTATCCCATTCGGCATTTAATTTAAAATGATCATTTATGATTGCGTTAAAAGATTTAATTCTTTCAAAAATTAGTTGTTTTTCATCACCTTGTATCAAATTAAGTTTGCCTGTTACCTCTTCCTGCTTTATTGGGTGCAATTGAAGCGATAGTTTCCCTTTGATGATTTCAACTTCAAGTATCAATCCAATATACCAATCTTTGAAGGTTTTCTGACCCGTAAAAAGGAAATTGCCCAAACTATAATATATCGGCACCCCATTGTAAACTTCATTTCCGCTTATACAATGTGTATGATGTCCTACGACCATATCAGCTCCTTGGTCTGCATAAAATCTATATTGGTTTTGCATTCTTGGACTGGGTAAGTTATAGTATTCATGACCACCGTGTACGACAACAAATACGTAATCTGCTTTAGATCGAGCCTCGTTTATCTGATGTGTGTTTTTTATTAAATCCATTGGATTTGCTCCAGCACTTATTTCAGTTGCACTGGACCACTCGTTTTCTGCAAAATTAATAACAGCTATTATACCGTCTTTAGCATCTAGGTAAAGTATTTTTGATGCTTCGATTAAATCAATACCTGCACCAACGCTTTGAATATGGAAATCTTTACAAAACTCTAATGTATCAATAACACCCTTTTCGTCGTAATCTAGTATATGATTATTAGCTAGGGTAAGAACATCAACTTGTAACGATTGTAATAGCTGTAATGTAGATTCTTTATTTGCAATTATGTGAGGGCCAGTTTTTAAAATTTTGGAAGTGCTATTGGTAACAGGAGCTTCTAGGTTAACAATTTTAAAGTCAGATTCCTTGAACATTTCAATTAAATCAGCCTCAAGTAAATCCATAGATTCAAGTTTCTCAGCAATAACCAAGTCTCCACAGAATAATAATTTAGTATTTTCTCTCATTCTATTAACTTAATAAATTTATTTACCACGTTTGTAATATTATATTGCTCTAAATTTCTAACTATTAATTGATGACTATAATCCCTGGTTAAAAATTGATCTATAACATCTTTGTTTATTTGAAAAGAGTTTACAGAGAGAATAGGTCTTTTTGACAAAGCGTAATCTATCAATTTACTTGGCGATTGAACATCGGTATTATTTTCAAAGTTAATTAAAAAGTCTGCTTGACTCATAACTTTAAGTAATTCTAACCGTGGTATATACTCTTGGATATCTAATTTATCTTTTAAATGACTCTTGTATTTTGATATTAATATATCACTTTTGGTATAAACAATGAATTTAAAATCTATATCTAATTCGCATAGGTAATCCAAAAATGGACGCGGGTCTCTGATGCCTTTATAAAAGACACCTGCATAAATAAAAGTTATAGGCTTGTTCTGCGTATAAACTTGTGAATTATAAGAATCTTCAAAGTTAAATCCTTGTGGAATTACCTTTATTTTATTTTCAAATTCATTATAATAACCTTTTTTAGCCTCTTCAATTGGTATAGTCACATAATCAACTTTTCTAAAAAACCATTTTTCTATAAATTTAAAGTAAAAAAGCCGTTTGGTAAGTTTATTACCCATGTAAGGATCACCGCAGTCTGCAACCCATGTATTAATATTGTTTTGTTGAAACCAATTTGAAGCATAAGCAGCTCCCCAGTGTATCGGATGGGGTACTGCAATTGTTATTAGTAAGTCAATGTATTTCAATTCTCTTAAAACTTGAGCCACTTTGAATGATAATTCAATGTCAGGATATTCGATTAATTTCCTTAATAATTTCAAATAAACTGATTTAAATAAATTGGCCCTACCACTATGCACGCCATCACTATTTGAAGTAGCAAATTGCATAGCCCCTATATTTCTCACTTTCAAATTATAGGTTTTTTCAAATTTTGAATAATCGTGATTGCCCAAGACCGCATACACGGTTACATCATGTCCTAAACGCGCGAATTCTTTTGCCAGTTCCGTAGTACGCTGCGATCTTGGAGCTTGAGAAGGCATTAGCGTTCTAGATATGATTACTATATTTTTTCTTCCCATATTAAGTTAATGAGTTTTTCTATTATTCTTTCTGCTGCCTTCCCATCCCACAAGTCTGGCACTCGCCCTTTTTTCCAGTTACCGCTAAATAGCTTATCTAAAGCTGGTTTAATGTTTTTAGAATCTGTCCCAATGAGTTCGTTTGTACCCATCGTAACCGTTTCTGGTCGCTCTGTATTGTCGCGCAACGTTAAGCAGGGAACCCCCATGACTGTAGTCTCTTCAGTAATACCTCCTGAGTCTGTGATAACAGCAAAGGAGTTTTTAACTAAGTAATTAAACTCCAAGTATCCTAAAGGCTCTACAATTAGAAGGTTACTTGCCTTGATGTCTAAATCTTCAATTATTTTAGATATCCTAGGATGTACGGGAAAAACTATAGGTAATCCTCGTGAATTTGATATAATTTCATTCATCATCAACTCAAGACTACTAGCCTCGTCTACGTTTGCAGGTCGGTGCATTGTAAGCACAATATACTGCTTCTCTTTAAGATTGTTTACAGTGAAAAACAATGGCTTATTGAGTCTTTCAATGTTAGCAAGTAACGTATCGATCATGACATTTCCTACAAAAAAGATGTTGCCTTCATTTGCTCCATTGTTCAAAAGATTTTTACCTGCCAAGATCGTGGTGGTAAAAAAATAGTCTGTAATACTATCAGTTAACATTCTATTGATCTCCTCTGGCATGTTTATGTCAAAGGATCGGATACCTGCCTCCACATGTGCCACTTTTATTTTTAGCTTTTTAGCAACTATTGCACATGCCATTGTAGATGTCACATCTCCAACAACTAACACCAAATCGGTAGGATTGGCTAATAATTCTTTTTCAAAGGTTATCATGATGGCGGCAGTTTGTTCCGCTTGTGTTCCGCCTCCACTTCCCAGATTAACGTGTGGTTTTGGTATATTGAGCTCATTAAAAAAAGTTTCGCTCATTTTCTGATCGTAATGTTGACCTGTGTGCACCAAGCGGTAGCTAATTGAATACCCTTTTTTTATAGATCTTTGTATAGCATGTACTATAGGCGCTATCTTCATGAAATTAGGCCGGGCACCAGCAATTAAGGTGATTTTCATAGGATGGTGAATTATTGATACTTTATTAAAAAAATTATACTGATTTCAAATTTGATAAATCGATTTTACTACCCAGAAAACGATAATATTCATCTGAGAAATAACCAAATCCAGTAGTAAAAGTCATTTCTCCAAATACAGCTTTTCCTTTAATATCATAAAAATCTACCCTTACTTGTGGGAAATTTTGAGATAATTTTGTGGCTGCAAGTAACATTTGATCCAAAGATTCAGGCTTTGGGATATTAACACCACTATAGTGACGGTTGGCTGGATTAAAAGCACACTCAGATATATTATTCCATTCCAGATCATATAAAGATAAGGAATAATCATTTTTAGTTCTGTTGTAAACCACCAATATACATTCCGGAAGACCGTGGAAACACCATACTTTATAATCTACTAGTGAATTATCTATATCATTATGATTGATTAATAAACGCTCAGCTAAAATTCGAGGTTTGATTCTCGTGTAATGAAATTGAGCAGTAGTGAAACCATAGGTTGTTTTCAACCAATTAGCCAAATTTTTCCTAATTAAGCCCATATCTAGTGTACTCTTATCTTTCACGATAATAACTTGACCACAGGAATGATTTGCTTTCAAAACAAAAGAGTGTGGTAGTTTTTTTATTTCAAAGTCTTCTGCGGTTTCCCAACTAGCATAGAGCTCATTTAATAGGTGTTCGCAACCTTTAGACTTCACATACTCCCTCACTAAATACTTATCTGCACAAATGGTCCATTGTGTTGTATCAGAATAGAGCTGTAGCCATTGAATTTTCTCTATCAAGTCAGTAGGATTCTCCCAATTCGCATTTCTTCCAAAAGCAGCTTTATAGCTATTATTTGCGATCGCCCTAGGATGAATTTTGACCAAAATTAGAGCGCGATAATACGAAACTGATTTCCAAAAATAAAATAGTGTTTTATTTTTGGAAAAGATGTTTCTAATTAAAGATTTATTATACATAGTTTGTTTTTAAAAAATCCGCGATCAATGTTGTAACGATATTATAAATGGCTATTGGACTTAATTTTTAATGCTCTAGTGATTGCCCATCGTGTGCTCTCCTCTCTTATTTGATGCATTGCAATTTTATGATTTGGACCTCCTTTTCTTAGTCTTAGTATATTTACTATTTTGTAAAACGTCTTTAGGGTAAATTTAATTTCTACTGCACCAAATCCTGACAATAACCAACTTTTGTATTTGGGTAAAAAAGATAAGACTGAGTCGTTGACACAATCTAAATATTCTTTATCGTTCTTCAATATAGAATTTAATTCTAATAAATGATTATTTATAGAATCCGATTTGTCAATATCAATTGAATGCCCATCCCTTATCGTTGATAATGTACTAATCTCTACTTTATCATCAACAATAGTGATCATACCTAGAAGACCGTTATCCCAAAACTTCTTTCTAGGTGCTGCAGTATCAAAGTAAAAATTACCGAGACTATAGAAGATGGGCTTGTTTTTATAGATTTCTACTCCTTGTGGTACGTGAGGATGCGTAGCAATTACACCATCAGCTCCGTAATCAATAATTTCACGATATCTATCCCGCCACTCTGGCAATGGAACGTTCATATACTCTAATCCTCCATGTGGTATGACGTATAAATAATCACAGTGATCTCTATTTTGAATTATCAACTTATTAATTTCTGAACTATTAATCCATGCACATCCAACTTTATTCTTATCTGTCCATTTATCTTTTAAAGAGCTAAAATCACAGGATGATGCAGCTAAAAAACCAATTTTGATGGCACCAACAGTAATAATTTTTATATTATATGCTTCTTCCCAATTTCCAACACCAATAACGGCAGAGTTATTGAACGCTTTTGTAGTGTTTACCATTCCTTCCGGACCATAGTCAAGAGAATGATTATTAGCCAATGAAACGACATTAAACCCTAGACTTTCACACCATTCAGGTGAATTAAGCGATTGATTTAATACCGTCTTATTGGGCACATCTAATTCACCTAAAGGTAGTGGCCCCTCAAAATTTATAAAGTTTATATTACAAGAATTAATAATCTTCTTTAATTTTTCTGAGACTTCAATCCTCTCAGGGAAACGTGCACAAAAATCACCAGCAAATAATATTTTAACCTTTTGTTTTTTCATATTTATATTACCCTTATTAGATTGGTAGATCGAGATACGTAAAGGACTATTTTTTGAGGATTAAAGTTTTGAAAGGATCATAATAATTAAGTTTAAATAAACCTTGTGATAAAAATAACAAGCTATAAAATAGGATCAAATTAATTATAATTCTTAGTAGTAAGAAGCTAATGTGTTCACTTATATAAATCGCAACAAAACAAATTGGAACTGAAACCAGCATAGAATGAATTAGGATAGTAAGAATTTTTTTAATCATTGATATTGGAATTAGATTCATCTTCTCTTTTCTATAAATAAAATTAAATAAATACAGATGCCTAGAGGTTTCTATAACAACAAATAAAATTATGATCGTAATGGGTGGCCACTCTAGTTTAGAGATTAAGTAGCTTAAAGGTAAAAGAACAATTGCTGAAACCAAATGACTTTTGAAATACATCTTGGTGTGACCTAAAGCTAGCAAAACTGCTGCATAGGGTAATATCTGAAATATATCTCTAAAGAGTGAAACTCTAAAAAAAGGAGTTGAAGAACTGTAAAGCTTACCATAAACAAAAATCATTATTTGTTCACCAAAGACAAAGCAAAATACAACCATGGGTAATAAGACTAAAACGGCCCTTTTAACCGCGGAATTATAACTGAATAACGCACCTGCCAAATTACTATCTTTCTGTGCTTTAGAAAATAATGGTAGTAGAACACCCTTTAATGAAGTACCAACCATAGCTATCATAGGAAGTGACAGAAATCCATTTGAGAATTCAGCAAATTTTTCCGTTCCATAATAGCGACTTATAAAGAATTGATTTGAAGAAGCGATGAAAAAACCTACTATACTAGCAGCCATTAAAGGTGTTGAATAATTGAATACCGTTGAATAAAATTTCTCAATACGTTTTTTAGCAATCCCAAAATATGGCTTACTCTTCATATACATGGCGTATATGAAGATTACAAAGGATGCAGCACCCCATCCCATAATGGCGACCACATAATCACCTTTGATATATACTACTGGTAAGACAATACAAGCTAGCATTAACAATTTACTAATTGTATTATAAATAGCGATATCCTTAGTGCGCCTTAAGGCTGTATACAGTCCTTCAACTCCTAACGTAGGTAAAGTAAATAATGGAAATATAGAAAATACCTTTAAACCTCTCGCAAGCTCTCTATTCTGCAAAATATCTGCAATTAGGTCAGACGAAAGAAAAAGTAATAAGGAGAAACAACAGCCTAAAACAACGAATAAAGTATTGATTTTATTGACAAAATACTTCCCTTCCTCATTACTGTATCTAGGAATAAAATAAGCAAAAACACTGGGTAAGCCTACAGTAAAGATGGTTTGCAACGTGCCATATACATATAAAATCTGCCTATAAGTTCCATACTCTGTTTTATCAAAATATCTAGATAATATTGCGGAACTCAAAAATGCAAGTGCCAAGGAACTAAAACTACTAATTGCTAGCCATAATGCCTGTTGCGTATTACTATTAGACCCTTTGTTTTTTTGAAAAATCATGGAACAAATCTTACTTCAAGAAATTATAATTTAGCGCCAGCCTTATCCCCTAGAACACCCTTAACGTCATAAATAGCAACCTTATCAGCAGATATGGCACTTAAATCTAATTCTAAAAACTCCTTATGAGCAACGGCTAAGATTATAGAATCATACTTCTCACTTCCTAAGACCTTTAAATTGCGCACCCCATATTCCTGTTCTACCTCATCTGGGTTTGCCAAAGGATCTAAAACAGTAACGTCTACACCGTACTCTTTTAAATTACTAATAACATCAATAACTTTGGTATTGCGTACATCTGGACAGTTTTCTTTGAATGTGATTCCTAATACTAAGACTTTTGAATTTTTAACTTTAATATCTTTGGAAAGCATCAACTTCACCACTTCACCAGCGACATAGTGCCCCATACTGTCATTCATGCGTCTTCCCGCCAAAATAATTTCGGGATGATAGCCTACTTCTTGTGCTTTTTGAGCTAAATAGTAGGGGTCTACCCCTATACAATGACCACCTACCAATCCAGGCTTGAAGGGTAGGAAGTTCCATTTTGTGGCTGCCGCTGCCAAAACGGCGTGGGTATCAATATCCAATAAATTAAAAATCTTTGCTAACTCGTTGACAAAGGCGATGTTGATATCCCGCTGTGCATTTTCTATTACTTTAGCCGCCTCAGCCACTTTAATAGTGGGAGCCAGGTGTGTTCCTGCAGTAATCACATCTTTGTAAAGCGCATCTACTTCTATTCCTATTTCTGGCGTACTACCAGCGGTAACTTTAAGTATTTTATCTATCGTATGCTCTTTATCGCCTGGGTTGATGCGTTCTGGAGAATAGCCTACATAAAAATCAATATTAAATTTAAGACCGCTCATTTTTTCTAGCACAGGCACACATTCCTCCTCTGTCGCACCCGGATATACGGTAGATTCATAAATCACGATACCTCCCTTTTTGAGTACAGATCCCACACTTTCACTTGCTTTGTAAAGCGGTGTTAAATCTGGTCGGTTATTTTTATCTACTGGTGTAGGCACCGTTACTATATAGACATTAGAGTCTGCTATATCATCAATCTCTGTGGTGCAATACAAGCCATTCTCATTGCTTTTTTCTTTTTTAAGCACCTTTAAAAGCACCTCGCTTTCAACTTCTAGCGTGCTGTCTATACCCGTAATTAATTCTGCCACTCTAGCTTTATTGATATCAAAACCTATCACATTATATTTTGTTGCAAAAAGTCTAGCTAGAGGTAAACCTACATATCCTAAACCTACTATTGTAATTTTTTTTCTCATAAGAACGCGGTTGATTTTTTTGCTTTCGCGAAAGCGGTATTTATAAATTACAGATGAGACCAGTACCATTCTACTGCTTTATCCAGCCCTGCCTTTAAATTAAATTGAGGTTGATAATCTAATAATCTCTTTGCTTTATCAATAGAAGCCAAAGAATGAGGTACATCTCCTACACGTAATGGGCCATAGGTAGTTTCTACATCTAAGATTGCTTTATCCTGTTTAGATAAAGACTGCTTTAATAAATCGATCAACATATTAAGATCTGTACGATCACCATAAGCCACATTAAAAACGGTATTCACTGCCTCTGGATTCTCAGAAAGCATCGCCTTTTCGTTGGCCTGTATCACATTGTCTATATAGGTGAAATCTCTAGAATAGGTGCCGTCACCATTAATGACAGGTGATTGCTTATTCATTAACTGCTTGGTAAATAAAGGAATTACCGCTGCATAAGCTCCATTAGGATCTTGCCTTCTTCCGAACACATTAAAATATCTTAATCCTATGGTGTTGAAACCGTAGGTTTTATAAAAAACATCGGCATAGAGCTCATTGACATATTTTGTTATGGCATAGGGTGATAAAGGCTTCCCGATCACCTCCTCTACTTTAGGCATACTTTTAGAATCGCCATAAGTCGAAGAACTTGCCGCATAGACCATTTTCTTTACGCCAGCTTCTTTGCAGGCGACGAGCATATTCAAGAATCCATTGACATTGACCTCATTAGAACTAATTGGGTCTGTGATAGATCGAGGGACACTTCCTAAGGCTGCTTGGTGCAGTACATAATCCCTTCCTGAAACTGCTTTATGGCACGTATCTATATCACGAATATCTCCTTTTATAAAACTGAAATTCTCTTTCTCCTGAAGCGGGTCAATATTACTCATGTGACCAGTAGCAAGGTTATCAAGACCTAACACATCATATCCTTTTCCTACAAAGTATTCACAAAGATTACTCCCTATAAATCCCGCAGCACCCGTAACTAATATTTTCATTATCTCCCTTTTTAATTGGTATCGTCTTATTTATTTCTCTAGTATCAGTTTGGTCCCTAAACTATTTAAAATAAGAATGGTTTGGTTCCCTTTTTGTTCTTTAAAGGTGGCTGTTTGCCCTTTAAAAACCCCTTCTTTTAGGATGAGGCGGTCGCCAGGCGCAAAAGTTGCTAAGCGCACTTCTTTATAGGTATCGCTCAACATTTCTTTAAGGGTTGCCATTTCTTCCTCTCGTACCACAGCTGGTTTCCCCAACCAAAACAAGTAACGTACTACACCAGGCACCTCAAAAACGGCTGCCCGTTGTACTTCGGCTAGCTGTACAAACACATAGGAACTAAAGAGCGGCAGGGTGACTTTTTTTTTACGGTCACTCCATTGTCTTAGGGAAGTGACTAAAGGACAATACACCGTGATGCCTGCTGCGGCTAAACGTTCTGCTACCTTTACTTCATTTTTTGGTTTTGTATACAGGACCAACCAATTCATTTGTGTGTTGTTTAGTTTCTATGCCTTAATGGTAGACTCATCCACTGTAATACTGTTTATTAAGAGTTTTTATTACCAAGAATTGCTGTGGCCAAAGCAGAGCTACGCCCTTGTAAGTCCCATTTTTATTTTAGAACCCCCATGCTAATGCGCACTTTATCGAACTTTTTTACTCCTTATAGGCAAAATACTAAAAATCAAGGCTTTTACCGCTTTTAATCTGAGTTATTTTCTTCCTATGTACTACTTTGATTTCTAACTTTGGTTCTTCTGCGTATTTTCTTTTAATGCTTTCGCAACAGTATAGGGATACGTCCCCTTTCCACTTGTCCTAAGCACCTTCCTTAACGCATCCTAAGGTTTACGTACGGCTAGATACAGTTCCCTTATACCTATGGAATACCACACCAACCATAGGCTTACCAGCTTTAGCAGCTGTTTAAGGGTGGAGCTAATCGTTTACAAATTTAAAACGCTTTTTTACCGTTTCTTTAAGGTTTCCCGTAAAGAACTGAAAGGAGTTGCTTTATTCTTGTTATTGCTCTATTTTAAAGGGGATTGCATTTGATTTTATGGAATAAAGTCCTCTTGTTTTGTTCTAGCAGTAAGGTGTGAATTTTACATACGCAAAAACAGCATCAGCCTTTACCTGTGGTATACACCTCAAAACCTATGCCTTTTAACTCCTCGCGATCTAATAACATGCGGCCATCAAACAAAAATGCTGGTTTTAACATTTTGTCATATATGCTTTTCCAGTTGTACTCCTTGAATTCATCCCACTCTGTCAATACAGCCGTAGCATGTGCTTTTTCAACCGCATCCATAGG
>NZ_JBLIGN010000026.1:0-34877 GCF_047636915.1 Nonlabens sp.
AGTTCCTGCTTGCGTAGGTTTCTTGAGATCTTCATAAACACCGCCTACATTAGTAACAACATGTCCTACATATCTAGAATAAACACCTAAAAGCTCTCCATAAAGCTCTTGTAGATCGTCGTAATTATTAGTTTGCTCAGAAGTCCATTCTGGTAAATTTTGAGCTACATATTTTAAGTTTTTTATTCCATAAGTACTCGCTTTTATAGGATTGTTACCTATCGCTTCTGTCTGTGATTGTGGATCAAACCTACTGCTCTGACGGCCAAATTTATAGTTGGGATCGCCAGCTTTTTCCATAATCCAACCGTTCAATACAGTCGTTTCTTGCTCTGGTGAGCTGGTGTTAGGGATCACTCGATAACCCCAATTGGTGGCATAATGATCATAAGGACCCATCTGACGTACAAATCTGATATTTTCATCTCCAGGTTGAGCGATGTAATTGTAACGGGCATAATCCATCAAACTAGCGGCAATACCATTCTTTTGAGTAAAATCTCCGTTTCTGTAATCTTCTACATCATACGCATAACTCGCAGCCATGTTATGAGGAAAACCAAGGGCATGACCTACTTCATGTGCAATTACCTGACGCATCATCTCTCCTATTTCTTCTGACTCTGTATCAAGAGTGCGCGCACTAGGGTTTGCTGCTCCTGTTTCTAATAAATACCTATTTCTATAGGATCTTAAATGATTGTGATACCAGATAATATCACTTTCTATAATCTCTCCGCTACGTGGATCGCTTACTGATGGTCCTACAGCATTACGGGTAGTACTCGCTACATAACGAACCACAGAATAACGTATGTCTTCTGGACTAAATTCTGGATCTTCTTTTAGTGTTGGAGCATCTCTTGCAATAATCGCATTTTTAAAGCCCGCTGTTTCAAATGGCTTTTGCCAGTCTTCAATACCTTGCTTGATATATTCTTTTAGACTTTCTGGTGTTCCTGGATCCAAGTAGTAAATAATAGGTTTTACGGGTTCTACCAATTCCCCTCTTGCATAAGCTTCTGGATCTTTAGGTTCCAATCTCCACCTTCGTATGTATGTTTTTTTATCTGCTTTTAGAGCGGTACTAGAATAATCGATTTGATTCACTGTGAAAAAGCCGACTCTCGGATCGTATAATCTAGGTTGCATAGGCTCTTTAGGAAGAAGAATCATGGACTGATTCACTTGCATACTAATAGAACCTAGAGAACCATTAGATGGCGGCTCTGAAGCTGTAAATGTAACATCTTGTTTTACCTCAATATTTTCTGGAAATGACTTTACAGAGTTGATAAAACTTCTGTCTTTATCGAGTCCTCTTACTTTATATAATTTCCTTAATCTAGGACTCAAACCGCTGATAGAAGGAACGTCCGTACTAAGGAATTTAGTGACCTCTATAACAGTAGCCGTAGAGTCTGCATCAAACGCCATGATATCAAACGCATACATGGTAGGCTCGTAATTATTTACTTTTACAGAACTGTTGATCGCTGCGGTAGTATCTAAAGCTACTTCAGAATAAGATTTTACTTTAAGAAGAATTTTATTTTGAAAGCGTTCCCAAGAAACCACTTGTTGATTTGTTTTACTACCCGCATTCATATAGCCACCACCTAAATTAGAAGGTATTTGTGCAATACGAGTAACCCATAACATGTCTGTATCAAGCAATCTATTGGGGATCTCATAGAAGTAGTCCTGTCCTACTTGGTGAGTTTTAAAAAGGCCATCGTCTGTTAAGGCGTCTTTAGTAATCACTTTATCGTAATCTTTAAATTTTGATTTCTTTTTACTGTTTTCTTGCGTAATTTCTTTATTAGCCTGATCGATAGATTTTTGTGTCGTCTTGCAACTACTCAGCATTAAGGTCATGGCTAAAACAGCGCTTAAGGGGATCATTTTTTTCATTTAGTTGTAGTAAGGTGAATTAAGCCAACAAAGTAGGTACAATTTCCTATGATTCATTTGAGATTAGGAAAGCTTAACACAACTCTAAGAAGTGAAGGTTAAATTTGTAGCCTACTTTTCATTTAAAAAATTAAGACTTTTTATTTATGAATAACTATTTTTTGATCGGATTATGCTGCCCCTTATCGGTTCTTATTTCTTGTAAACAACCTGCCGATAGTAGCATGGATAAACTGTTTTATATTTAAGTCATGTATGCCGAAAAAGAGAACCTTGTATTTTTTTGGAAAGACACATATAGCCAACAACTACATAATTTTACCAATCTCAATGATCATCTGCAATAAGGTGAAAAGAAATTAACCTACGCCATGACGGGCGGTATGTATCTTAATGATGGAATTCCGCAAGGGTTATATGTAGAAAATGGTCCTGTTGAAAAACCACTCAATACCCTTCAAAAGGCCTATGGTGATTTCTACTTACAGCCTAATGATGTTTTTGGTACTCAAAAAAATGTTAAACCAATCGTTGCGACAAGTGACAACCAACAATTGCTGAATTAAATTACACCTCACCATCGGAACCTATGCCCCGTCATTAAGGTGTGCTGCACCCAGCTTTCACTGAAGGCTCAGAATATATACACTTGCCCAACGCGATAGGATTATGAACAGATGGAAGCTTGCTATTTGTCCTGTCTAAAGATAAAATCAATTTCTATGATTTTGCAGACTTCTTTAAAGGTCAAGGTTGTAAAAATGCTTTGTATTTGGATGGTTTTGTTTCTCGAGTTTATGATTCCAAAAATGGATGGGGATTTTGGAGTTATCAGAGGAACTTCTAGCAGTGTCTATAAAGTTTGAAAACCTGCTTTTATGGAGCCTGTTTAACAGACGTATACCTGATCCAAAATTATAAAATATGCTTACAGGAACCAACAGGGCAAACCATAAAAAACCGGTTGGAAGAGAAGGAATTAAAAACTTAGTTTACGCAATTCTGAAAATTAAATAAGATATAGAGCATTAGCACTATTAAAGTCAGAGTGAATGGAGGCCTGTTTTTAATTTCCGTTCGCACTACGTGATTATTTTAGGTCACTGGAATAGTCGTTGTTTTGCTTTCGCGAAAGCGGTATAAAAATACACCTTTAGAAAACCTAAATTAATTGCTCATATGCACAAAGAAGCTTAACTTTACTACATATGACTGATGTCGAGACTAAAGAAGAAAATAAACAGATAGCTAGAGGGTATAAAGATCTTTTAAAGATTAGTTATCAATTGCTTACCGACGAGGATAAAAAGTTGATTAGAAAAGCTTTTGATATTGCGGTGGAAGCGCATGCCCCACAACGACGCAAATCTGGAGAAGCCTATATTTTTCATCCTATCGCCGTTGCAAAAATTGTGGCTAAGCAAATTGGACTCGATGCTACTGCAATTGCCGCTGCATTGCTACACGACGTTGTAGAAGATACCGCTTATACTTTATCTGATATTGAGCGTCTTTTTGGCGAGACTATTGCAAGAATAGTAGATGGCCTGACAAAAATTGCTCATCTTAAAAAGGATGCTGATATCTCACAACAGGCAGAGAATTTCCGTAAGATGTTATTGACTCTTAATGATGACATACGTGTGATCATTATAAAAATTGCCGACCGTTTGCACAACATGCAAACAATGGACAGTATGCCTGACTACAAACAGGTGAAAATTGCAAGCGAGACTTTATATATCTATGCGCCTATTGCCCATAGATTGGGACTTTACAATATTAAAACCGAGTTAGAAGATTTGGGTCTTAAATACACAGAGCCTGAGGTTTTTAATGATATCCAGCAATCTATTGTTGAAAGTAAAGAAGAACAAAAAGCATATATACAAGACTTTAGTGGTGTAATAGACGAAAGTCTTCAAAAGGAAGGACTGGAATACCTTATTTCTGGAAGACCAAAATCAGTTTTCTCCATACGTCGCAAGATGCTCAAACAAAGTGTGACCTTTGACGAGGTCTATGATAAATTTGCTGTTCGTATTATTTTTAGAAGTGATCGCGCTAACGAAAAGTTTCTTGCTTGGAAAATATACTCTGTTGTTACAGATCACTTTACACCCAATCCCGTTCGCTTAAGGGACTGGATCAGTTCTCCTAAATCAACAGGTTACGAAGCCTTACACATCACGGTAATGGGACCAGATGGAAGATGGGTAGAAGTTCAAATTAGATCTGAACGCATGCATGAAATAGCCGAAAAAGGATATGCAGCTCATTACAAATACAAACAAGGAAGTAAAGAAGATGGTCTTGAAGAGTGGTTGAATAGGTTGCAGGAAGCGCTGGAAAATCAAGATGGAAATGCCATCGATTTTGTAGAACAATTTAAACTGAATTTATACAGCAAAGAAATTTTTGTTTTTACTCCCAATGGAGAATTGAAGTCGCTACCAAAAGGATCGACACCATTAGACTTTGGTTTTGCTATTCATACAGAAATAGGACTGCACACTCGCGGTGCCAGGGTTAATGGTAAACTCGTTCCTTTATCGCATGAATTAAAGAGTGGCGATCAAGTGGATATCATCACTTCTGAAAACCAAAAGCCTACTAAGAATTGGCTAGATTATGCCACTACTGCTAGAGCAAGATCAAAGATAAAAGGGGCTTTAAAAGAAGACCAAAAAATAGTTGCCGCAGATGGCAAAGAAATTCTGTTGAGAAAATTAAAATCTCAAAAAATTGCTCTTGATGAGACCAGCGTGAACCAAATGGTTACCTTTTTCAAATTGAAAACCAGTCACGACCTGTTTTTTAGAGTAGGTAATGGAACCATAGATAATAAATCCATCAAGGAATATGCTAACAGCCGCAGTAATGCTTTGTACTCTTTTATTAAGAACAAAATACGAAAGCCTAGGGAGAACCCAGATCTCAATAAAGAAGAAGTTACTGAAAATTATGACGCACTTATTTTCGGAAAGGAAGGTACTAGCTTAGATTACACTCTTTCTAAATGTTGCAACCCTATAGCTGGAGATTCTGTTTTTGGATTTACAACAGTAAGTGAAGGAATTAAGGTTCATAAGAATAACTGTCCTAATGCTATAAGTTTGCAAAGTAAATTTGCTTATAGAATAATAAGCGCCAAATGGATAGACTCTACCCAAAGAGAATACAAAGCAGCATTGAAATTAACGGGAATAGATAGAATGGGACTGGTACAAGAAATTACCAGACTCATCTCAGATAATATGCATGTGAATATTAGGAATATTTCATTTAATAGCAATCACGGGATTTTTACTGGCGAAATAATAGTAGTGGTACCCAATAAAAATTTGCTGACTTCCTTAATTCAAAACTTAAATAAACTAAAAGGTATCGATAAGGTAACCAGATCTTAAAAATATGAGTGAAATTATTAACACACTTGGAAAAGAACAGGGAATTGTAAGGGAAGTGTTTACTCAGTTCCTCAGTGATAACAAGCATCGTAAAACACCAGAACGTTATGCAATTCTAGACGAAATCTACGCTAGTGAAGAGCACTTTGATGTGGAGTCCCTTTATGTAAAAATGAAGGAGCAAAATTATCGTGTAAGCCGCGCCACGCTATACAATACTATAGAATTACTGCTAGAGTGTAAACTGGTAAGAAGGCATCAATTTGGTCAAAATCAATCACATTATGAAAAGTCTTATTTTGACAGACAGCACGATCATTTAATTCTTACAGATACGCATGAAGTGATCGAATTTTGCGACCCTAGAATTGAGTCAATAAAAAAGACAATTGAAGAGGTTTTTGATGTGACAATTACCAATCATTCTTTATACTTTTACGGCGTTAAAAACAATACAGAAAAACAATAAACATGGCGGTAGATTTATTGCTCGGTCTTCAATGGGGCGACGAGGGAAAAGGTAAAATAGTAGATGTTCTCACTTCAAATTACGACATTATCGCCAGATTTCAAGGCGGTCCAAATGCAGGACATACACTGGAATTTGATGGAATAAAGCATGTTTTAAGAACAATTCCTTCAGGGATTTTTCATGAAAAATCTATGAATGTTATAGGAAACGGTGTAGTTATCGATCCTGTAGTTTTTATACAAGAGTTGGAGGGTTTAAAGAAATTTAAAATCGACTTTAAAAAGAAGTTGATCCTTTCAAGAAAAGCACACGTTATCTTACCGACCCACAGGTTGCTAGATGCGGCTTCTGAAGCTTCCAAAGGAAAAGCAAAAATAGGATCTACCTTAAAGGGAATAGGTCCTACTTACATGGATAAAACAGGTCGCAACGGTATTAGAGTAGGTGATCTAGAATCAAATACTTGGAAAGAAAAATACAGAGCTCTTGCAAATAAGCATGAAGAACTCATCGCTTTCCACAATGTAGATATACAATACAACCTTCCAGAAATGGAAGATGAATTCTTTAAAGCAGTTCAAATTTTAAAGGAATTGACTTTTATAGATTCTGAAGAATACTTACATCAAGCACAAAAGAATGGAAAAACCATTCTTGCTGAAGGTGCTCAAGGCTCTTTATTAGACATAGATTTTGGAACCTATCCTTTTGTAACTTCTTCTAATACCACGGCTGCTGGAGCTTGTACCGGCTTAGGAGTTGCTCCTAATCAAATAGGTGAAGTTTATGGAATCTTCAAAGCTTATACCACTCGTGTAGGTAGTGGTCCTTTTCCCACCGAGCTTTTTGATGAGGTAGGTGCTGAAATGGCGAGGATAGGTAATGAATTTGGAGCAGTTACTGGACGCGCACGAAGATGCGGTTGGTTGGATCTTGTAGCCCTTAAATACAGCTGTCAAGTGAATGGAGTTACTCAGTTAATGATGATGAAAGGCGATGTGCTCTCTGGTTTTGATACCTTAAAAATCTGTACTGCATATTCTTATAAAGGAAAAGAGATCACTCACCTACCATATAATATTGAGCCTGAAAACGTAACCCCAATTTACTCTGAGTTTGATTGCTGGAAAGAGGATCTTACTAAAATGCTGAAACCCTCACAATTTCCTAAAGAACTAGATGCCTACATTGACTTTTTAGAAAAGGAATTACAAATCCCAATCAAAGTAGTAAGTGTCGGGCCAGACAGAACACAAACCATACATAGGTAATGTTTTTCTAACATTCAAAATAATAACTCTCAAATCCCAAGAACCCACTCTTGGGATTTAGTTTTAAATATTTTTTTTATGTCTTTAAAAAAAAAGCTGACTATCGTTTTAAAAGGAATGCTAATGGGAGCTGCTGATGTTGTTCCAGGGGTTTCTGGGGGTACCATTGCCTTTATTACTGGAATCTATGAAGAACTGATCGAAACCATCGACGGTCTTGATATTAAGATGCTCAGAAACCTATTTAAAGTTGGTTTTAAAAACACCTTCATGACCTATAATCTAGGTTTCTTATTTTCCTTATTAACAGGTATTGCCATCAGTATACTCAGCCTGTCGAAGCTACTTACCTATTTATTACAGACATTTCCGGTCTTGTTGTGGTCCTTCTTTTTCGGTCTGATACTCGCCAGTGTTTTATATGTAGGTAAGCAAATTTCAAAATGGAATATAGCCGTCATTATTGCAATTATACTGGGAACCATAATTTCCTTTTACATTACTATAGCAGAACCTTTAGGTTCTCCAGATAATTGGTGGTACCTCATTTTCTCCGGTTTCATTGCTATTATTGCGATGATTTTACCAGGAGTTTCAGGAGCTTTTTTATTATTGCTTTTGGGAAGTTATAAAACAATTCTAGGCTCTGTATCTGGCTTGTTAGAAGCCATATTAGAAGGCAACTGGTCTCAGGCACGAGATTACTTTGTCACCTTATTTCTGTTTGTAATAGGTTGTATTTTAGGACTTAAAGTGTTTTCTAAAATATTAACGTGGTTGTTTAAAAATCAAAAAAACCTCACATTAGCGTTATTGACAGGTTTTATGATCGGATCGCTTAATAAACTATGGCCTTGGAAAGAGGTTGTGAGTTATAGAACTGACAGTCATGGTGAAGTAGTTCCTTTTTTAGAGAATAGTATTTCTCCTTTTGATGTCAAAGGAGAACCACAAATTTTGTATGTGATTTTGCTAACGGTAACAGGTTTTTTGCTTATACTTATAATGGAAAAATGGGCTAACAAAAAAACACTATAATTGGGACAATCCACAAGAAGTTTCACCGATAAAATATTCCTTATTTTTAAGGGAATAGCCATGGGAACCGCAAACAAGGTTCCTGGTATAAGTGGTGGATTGGTGGCTTATGTAGGCGGCTTTTACGAAGAGTTTATTTACTCCTTACAAAAACTTAATTTCAAGGCCTTTAAACTAGTAATCTCAGGAAGATTTGGGAGTTTTTATGAGTATATAAACGGTAAGTTTTTATCCTTACTCATATTAGGAGAAGCTATCAGTTACTTTACCGTCAGCAAAGGTTTTGATTTGTTAATTCAATATTACCCTGTTTTAGTTTGGGCGACGTTCTTCGGTATGATACTAGGGTCTATTTATTACATTTCAAAGAGTTATGGAGAGTGGACTCGTAGAAATGCCCTGATATTAATCTTAGGAATCGCCATTGGAATAGGAATTTCCTTACTCGATCCAGCTCAGCAAAACACTAATTTATTTTTTGTTTTCTTTTGCGGCATGATCAGTATATCTGGAATGACATTACCAGGACTAAGCGGTAGTTTTATACTCATATTATTAGGTAATTACGTCCTGCTTCTCGTAGACAGTATCAATGCCTTTTTTGATACTATGGTCGCTGTTGTTCAAGGAGATTTCTCTTGGTGGAACGATCCTGTACATATGGAAATGTTAGGTATTCTAACAGCCTTTTTGCTAGGTTCTATCGTTGGGCTCATCAGCTTATCGCATTTATTAGGATGGACTATAAAACATTATCGCAACGAGACTAATGCAATGATCATAGGTTTTATAACAGGCTCTTTAGGCGTGGTATGGCCTTGGAAAAAGGAAATTTTTCAGTTGACAGAAAATGGCCTACTTGCACTAGATAAAAATGGAAATAAAATACTTGAAAATTACAGCCGGTACTGGCCTGAGATGACTAACACACATACATGGATCGCACTATTGATGGCCGTAATAGGCTTTTTAAGTGTTTATATATTATATCGTTATGGAAATAAAGCAAATCCCTTCTAGCGTCTTCGGACTGGTAGGGGAACGTTTGGATTATAGCTTTTCACGGGCTTATTTTGGAGAGAAGTTTGACACTCTAAAACTAAAAGATCATCAGTATAGAAATTTTGAAATGAACAGGGAATTTTTGTTATCTCACTTTCGCGAAAGCGTCACTTACCATAAAGAAACATCCACTACAAAAGGGAAAAATGAGATTATAAGAGGCCTTAACGTCACTATTCCCTATAAAGTGGATATGCTACAAGTGGTGGATAAATTGAGTGAGGAAGCCAAAATTATAGGGGCTATCAACACCATTACCATTGAAGACAACATATGGACAGGTCACAATACTGACTGTTATGGTTTTGGAAAAAGTCTAGAATCTTTTTTACCCATTCAAAAAAACGCCCTTATTTTAGGAACTGGTGGAGCATCTAAAGCGGTTGCTTATACCCTAGAAGCCCTGCAAATTCCTTATCTATTTGTAAGTAGAAACCCTAAGGATGAGTATGCTATAGCTTATAAAGAAATTACTAAGGAAGCGATGGAACAGGTAAGTCTCATTGTAAATACGACACCATTAGGAGTGACACCCGATATTCATTTATATCCTAATTTGCCCTATGAATTAATGAACGAGTCACATATTTTATATGATTTGGTCTATAATCCATCACTAACTATGTTTATGAAACTAGGACAGCAGCAAGGTGCAAAGGTTATAAACGGTTATCAAATGTTAGTGCACCAAGCAGAAAAAGCTTGGGAACTTTGGAATAACTAAGTCCTTATAGAATTGTAGTTCAACTAGAAACTAATTATATTGCCAATCCTATTAAATAATAGATAATGAAAAAGAATGACAACCTGCACGAAGCAGACGGAAACTCACCAGAAATGGATAATGTGAATTTTGAAGCACAAGATACTTTAGAAAATGCTATGGTAGATGAAGCGACTTATCCTAAGCAAGCTACTGAAGGTGCTGCCAATACAGACACAGATGACGCTAGTGAGGAGCCTATGAAAGAGGGCTCCAATAAGGTCGAAGAAAAAGTAGAGGATTCCTCTACAACTCATGAAGATGCGATTGTTGATGAAAAGGATACCGTTGAAAAAACGACTGATCTGATCATAGAAATGGACGAAGATGAAGATGAAGTTGCTGAAAAGGGTGCTGAAAAAGAAAAAAATGAGTTAATAGTAGAAGTCCCAGCTACAACAATCGATGCAGAAGAGGATGAAGATGACAACGAACCAGAAGATGATAGTGTAAAAGAAATTGAAGAAAAGGATTATGATTCTTTGGAAATGCCGCTTCTCGTTGCAGAGTTAAGATATTTGATGCAGGAATTTCCTATCAACAGTTTTAGATCACAAGCCGAAGATATTAAAAAGGCCTTTGAAACAGCAGATGCTGATGCAAAGAAAGAAGCTCATGAAAAATTTAAGGAAGAGAATCCACCTAGTGAAGAGGCTCCTAGTCCAGAATTTGAGTATAAAAATGCACATGCGTCTGACTTTTATGACTTACACGCTTTATACAGAAAACAAAAGGGCCAGTTTCAAAGAGATAAACGCAAACAACAGGAGGACAATCTTGCCAAGCGTCGGGAGATCATTGAAGGTATCAAGCAACTCATCAATCAGGAAGAAAATATAGGAACTACCTTTAAAAAATTTCATCATCTACAAGAAAAATGGAAAGCTACGGGCACTATACCACATGATGCGTATAACATTACTTGGGAGGATTACAGACTCGCCACACAAAATTTCTATGATTATATAGATTTGAGTAAGGAATTAAGAGATAAAGATTTTGAACGCAACTTAGATTTTAGAAAAAAGATCATCGCTCGTGCTGTGGAACTCTGCGAGGAAGAGAATATACACAAAGCACTAAGAGAGCTCCAAGAACTTCACCGCATGTGGAAGGAAGACGCTGGACCAGTTGCTAAGGAGGAACGCGATCCCATATGGGATGAATTTAGTGCAGCCACAAAAATTATTCATGATAAGCGACAAGCTTATTATGAAGAGCGTGATAAAATGAGTGCTCATTACCAACTGGTAAAAGAAAATATTGTTGCAGAAATTGCAAAAATAACAGAACACGGCGCTAAGAATCATAAGGAATGGCAAGACAGGCTAGAAGAGATTAACGTTCTAAGAGAATTATTTACTTCTACAGGCCCTGCACCAAAGGCCATTAATAATGAATTGTGGAACCAGTTTAGGACTAGAACTAGAGAGTTCAATAAGGCTAAAAATGATTTTTATAAAGGTCTTAAAAAGGAGCAGCAAGATAATCTAGATGCAAAAATGAAGTTGATTGCAACTGCTGAAGAACATCAGGAAAATGAAAGTTTTGCAGAAGGCCTTCAGATTATGAAGCGCATCCAAGCAGAATGGAAAGAAATAGGTCATGTACCAAGAAAGGACAGTGATAAAATCTGGAAACGTTTTCAAAAAGCTTGTAATGGATTCTTTGAGAAGAAAACAGCGCAAAAGAAAGAAGATAGTAAGGAAGAAGTAGATAATTTTGATGCTAAGATGAAAGTCTATGATGCCTTAAAAGAAATGATTCCTCAAGATGATAAGAAAACCATGCTAACTGATGTTGAAAAGCACATGGCTAATTGGGCATCTATTGGACGTGTACCTTATAGCAAAAGAATGATTCAAGAGAAATTTGAAAAATTACTTCATGCAAAATTGAAAGCTTCAGGACTAAATGCTGTAGACGCAGAAATGCTAAAATATCAAAATAAGTTAGCGAGCTTGAAAAGTGGTGATGCGCAAGACTTTACAAATGAGCGCTTCTATTTGAAGAAAAGACGCGACGAACTGCAGAATGAGTTAAGACAATTAGAAAACAACCTACAATTCATTAATGCTAAAGACGATAAAAATCCGTTTCTAGTACAGCAAAGAAAAAACATTGCCGAGTTTACAAAAGAACTAGACGTTATTAAAGAAAAACAAAAGCAATTAAATATTCTTCAAAGACAGATGCAAAAAGAAGAAGATGAATCTGCCGCTGCGGTGTTAGCTGAAAATGAAGCTTCTAAAGAAGATTAACTGCACCAACCAAAGAGATGTTGTTTTTTAAAATTATATAACAAAAGCGCTGGTTGTTATCAGCGCTTTTTTTTAGCGGTATAAATCAAAGTAAATAATGATGTTTACATATCTTGAAAAAATATTAGGAAAAACTATAAAGTACTATGACTCTTTAATGGTTAGCAAGTCCGAGAAGGCGGTAATAACAAAAGCAGAAATTAATAAAGTGCTTATAGAGCTACAACCTCTTTCACTTCCAGCTAAAGCCTATAATCTTGACATAAAAGAAGACAATTATTCTAGTTTAAATCAATTGGTTAAAATTCCAAAGAATGCAAAAGGAGACCTTTTATCCTTTAAAGGTAGTTTTATAGTTGGTAATCGTACATTATTCCTTTTTATCAATGAAGATAAAGCCCGTACCGATAAATCAAATTATTCATTATTAATTGAAAAAACTGATGAACTAACATGGGATGGAAAGGGCGCTATATATGATGGTAAAGGTGTTCTTTTCCAAAGCCTACCTATATGGGAAGAAGTAATTCATCGTTTTCTAAAAATTCACAAACTGATAGTATCCTTACATCCTAAACATCCTTGGACCCTTTACAAAAAGGTAATGAGTAATTTTGAAATACCTCAAAAACAGGTCTATGTAGGTGGTTATCCTCAATGGCAGATCAACGATATAGATTTTCGCCAATTGAAAAATTTAAATTTTCTATTGGAGTACCAGCTGACAGATGGTAGCTTTTTCATTTTCTTTTTTGAAGATTGTCTTACTAAAGAAATCGTCACCATAACACAAAAAGGATAGCTGTTTTAATTTTCTACTTATAGTTAACTTATTGTTAACTAATAACTTGGTTATCTTTACAGAAATAAGGATGTCGTAATTTATAACGAGCCTCGGCATTATTTATTAGAATCTAATTAATGATAAACAATATTATAAAATTAATACCTACCGAAATAAAGTTTGGGAAAAACGAGTTTCGCTATAAATGGCTCACGTATAATGATACAGCCATTGGAGGAAAGTCTATCAGTAAGATAGAGCAATACGATAATCACCTTACTTTTAGAGGAAATTTAAAGTATACAAACAAAGCGGCTTGGAGTTGTTTAAGATCTAAAAAACAAGATCAAGATTTAAGCATGTACACTTCCATAGCTATTAAATTAAAATCTGATGGACTTCCCTTGGCTTTTCAAATGGAATATCAGGAAGGATGGCAAGATGAAAAAATAAGTTGCGTGATCCACACCATACCTAATGAATGGACCACCGTCCACCTTTCTATTGTTGATTTTCATCCAATAAGGTTTGGAGAAATAGTACCTGGAAAGTTAAATACATCTGTACTCCATCACATATTGAGATACAATTTTTATGTATCAAGTGAAGTTTCAATACCTTTTAGGTTAGAAATTGAATCGATACAATTTTCTTAAGTTGGAGGTTAGCTATAAATTAAAAATCCGTTTCATTAATTCGAAACGGATTTAGTTTTATGAATGATAAAAAATATTATACACTCTTTTGTAGCTTCTTTATATGATAATCTACTAATCCTTCAATAGGCCTGCGCACAATATTGCCGACTTCATAACCAAACTCAGCAGCGACTTGTTTAATCCTTGCCTGAGCAAAATAAGCTATGCTACCTACAAAATGTACTTCATGAGATTTTATTTCTTCTCTAAACTGTAAAATCATGTTGCGGGAAAACTTACGCAATCCTTTTCTCAAAAGTTTTTTGATATAACGTTCTTCTAAGTTTTGAAAAATAAACTCGGCATGACGAGCTAGAAATGCATTAGGATTAGACTGCTTATAAAGATTATACTTGATATAATCAGGGTCCATATTGTATGCCGCTTCAAACTTATTCATTAATTCTGTAGGCATGTTTTTAAAACCATAATCTCTTAATAAATTCTTTCCGTACCAATTTCCACTAGCTTCATCCATAAGTGTATAGCCTAGAGAAACCACACGTTGCTCAATATGTTCTCCATCAGAGAAACAGCAGTTAGATCCTGTACCTAATATACAAACCACTCCAGGATTATCTCCTACTGCTGCATAAACAGCTGCTGCGGTATCTTCTTTAACAATTACCTTACTATTATGGAAATAATTTACTAGTAATGTTTCTAAGGCTTTTCTTGGACCTTTTGTACCGCAACCAGCGCCGTAGAAGAATATTTGATCTACCTCATTTTTATGTGCTACTAAATCTTCACTTTCCTGAAGGCGATCTAATAATTCAGCAGGAGTTAAAATAGCTGGATTCATTCCACGCGTACGGGTTTTAAATAATTGCTTTCCGTTTGCATCCAGTGCAATCCAGTCAGACTTAGTGGAACCACTGTCAGTTATAAGAATCATAAAAATGAATTGAGTTTAGTAAAATAAAAAAAGCTGTGATTTTTTAAATCACAGCTCTTTATTTTAATTTTATAGCGAATTAACCTTTTCTGCAAGGTCTACAAGTTTACTCGAATAACCGAATTCGTTATCGTACCAACTTACTAACTTAAAGAAGGTAGAATTCAACTCGATAGCGGCACCTGCATCGTAAATACTGGTACGGGCATCACCTACAAAATCTTGAGAAACTACGGCTTCATCCGTATAGCCTACCACCCCTTTCATAACGCCTTTAGAAGCTTTTTCAAAAGCAGCATTGATTTCTGCAAGACTAGTTTCTTTTTCAAGCTTTACTGTTAAATCTACAACAGAAACATCTACCGTAGGAACACGAAAAGCCATTCCTGTAAGTTTACCTTCTAATTCTGGAATTACTTTAGCCACTGCAATAGCAGCTCCTGTACTTGCAGGTATAATATTGTTTAATGCACTGCGACCTGAGCGAAAGTCTTTTTTGCTAGGAGCATCAACAACTTGTTGTGTTGCTGTAGCTGCATGTACCGTAGTCATCAATGCCTCTTTGATACCAAAGTTATCGTTGAGAACTTTTGCCATAGGAGCAAGACAATTTGTAGTACAAGAAGCGTTGGATACTATAGTATGAGCAGCAGTTAAATCGGCATCATTTACACCCATCACAAACATGGGAACAGTCTTAGATGGAGCAGAAATAACTACTTTCTTAGCGCCTGCATCAATGTGTGCTTGTGCATTATCAAGATCTGTAAAGATACCTGTACAGTCTGCGACAACATCTACATCTACTTCATTCCACTTTAAGTTTTTAGGATCGCGTTCACTAGTCACACGTACCACAATTCCATCGATGATTAAATTGCCATCTTTGATCTCAATAGTTCCACCATAACGTCCATGAACAGAATCATATTCTAATAAATAAGCTAATTGCTCTACGTCTACTAGATCATTGATAGCGACTACTTCTACATTTTCTCTCTTCAATGTAGCTCTGAAAACGATGCGACCTATGCGACCAAAACCGTTAATTCCTAATCTTAATTTTTTACTCATCTTAGTTTACTTTTTATGTGCTGTTGTTTAAACAGCGGTTACTTATTTACACTCAAAATTTAATGTTCGAAATATGAGAATTCTAAATTAATAATTCTCTTTTCACTCTTTCTCACTTTAAGATAAAAGGCAGGTATCATATTCAGTTCACCAAGCTCTTTTTCTTTTTTTTCTTTTACCACTTATAAACTGCAGTGCTTTATTCACAAATAGGCAACTGCAAACATAGGATACTTGCTATAACTATCGGGAATCACTCCTAATGAGGCAAAGATGTTACACCACTACCAAACACATTTCACATTCCTCTTAAGTCGTCATGATATCACTCACACGTATCAATTCATCATCTATATCTGTTTTCCCTTTTACTGCTTTGTCTATAGGACATAATACCATTTTAGTATCTCTTATCCCTACCATGTAATTGGTCTTTCCTTCAAGTAAACTTTCTACAGCTTTCACACCCATACGGCTTGCGAGTACTCGATCAAAACAGGAAGGAGATCCACCGCGTTGCATATGTCCTAATACAGAAACGCGCACCTCATACTCCGGTAAATTTGCCTCCACATAGTCTTTTAATTCAAATACATTTTCTCCGGTTTTATCCCCTTCTGCAACTACAACAATACTGGAGGATTTTCCAGAAAGTCTCGATCTTTTTAAACTTTCGATCAACCGTTCTTTCCCTAAATCTTCTTCCGGAATTAAAATTTCTTCTGCTCCTGCCCCTACTCCAGCATTTAATGCGATGTTACCTACGTCACGTCCCATAACTTCTACAAAAAACAACCGATCATGAGAACTTGCTGTATCTCGTATTTTATCTATAGCATCAACGACCGTATTTAAGGCAGTATCATAACCTAATGTAAAAGAAGTTCCATAAATATCATTATCTATAGTGCCAGGAATTCCCATTACTGGAAAGTTAAATTCCTGCGAGAAAATCATTGCTCCGGTAAAACTTCCGTCTCCACCTATAACCACCAGAGCGTCAAGTCCTTTTTGTTTAGCATTCGCAAAAGCGATTTTACGACCTTCTTTAGTCCTAAAATCTTTAGATCTTGCCGTTTTAAGAATCGTACCACCTTTATTAATGATGTTATTGACACTACGAGCATTCATTTCTTTAAAGTCACCTTCTATCAAACCTTGATACCCTCTATAGATACCAACGCACTCGATTTTATGAAAAGCACAAGTACGTACAACCGACCTTATAGCCGCATTCATACCAGGTGAATCGCCTCCAGAAGTCATCACACCTATTTTATTCATCTTATTCTTCATTGCGTTTTTGATAATTTCTACGCTAATCTATTAAAGTTTTGTCATTGTTAATAGTGATTTATTCTATATTTAGCTTTTTACTAAAACTCAAACGTTATCGTTAACAACTTTTATTTATGAAATTAGAATTCATAGACCTTTGCATCATTATCATCTTCTTTTTGATCTCCCTTGCAATCGGTCTGATAGTGTCAAAAAAGAGCTCCAAGGACAGCTCCTCTTTTTATTTATCTGGTAGAAATATGCCTTGGTGGTTGCTCGGAGTTTCTATGGTCGCTACTACATTTGCGGCAGATACTCCTAACTTGGTAGCTGGACTTGTTCGTACTGATGGTGTTTCTGGAAATTGGGTTTGGTGGGCTTTTCTACTTACAGGTATGCTTACCGTATTTTTTTATGCTCGCTTATGGCGCCGAAGCGGTATTACTACAGATCTAGAGTTTTATGAAATGCGATACAGCGGTAAAAGTGCTGCATTCTTGCGCGGTTTTAGAGCACTTTATTTAGGAGTTGTTTTTAACATCATCATTATGGGGACTGTTTGCCTTGCTGCGATTAAGATAGGACACGTTATGTTTGGTTTTAGCGCCGCTACGACTCTTACGTTTGCCTCTATAATAACATTGGCCTATTCCTTACTGGGCGGTCTTAAAGGTGTTCTCATAACCGATTTTGTACAGTTTATTATTGCAATGGTAGGTTCTATATGGGCCACATGGTACATTCTTGATCTTCCAGAAATTAATGGAATGGCAAATTTAATCACACACCCTAATGTCCAAGACAAACTCCATTTTTTCCCTGATTTTTCTAACACCGACCTTTTAATGGGGATTTTTATCGTTCCTATTGCTGTACAATGGTGGAGTACTTGGTATCCAGGAGCAGAGCCTGGTGGTGGCGGTTATATAGCTCAGCGTATGCTTGCGGCAAAAGATGAGAAGAACGCTACTTGGGCAGTTCTCTTTTTTAATCTAGCCCATTATGCGTTGCGTCCGTGGCCATGGATTATCATAGGGCTTGCCTCTCTTATTATATATCCCAATCTAGAATCACTAGCCACCGCATTTCCAAATTTAGACCCTAGTTTTATAAAAGACGATTTGAGTTATCCAGCCATGCTTACTTTTTTACCAGCAGGATTATTAGGGTTGGTCGTTACTTCACTTATTGCCGCTTTTATGAGTACCATTTCTACCCATTTAAATTGGGGTTCTAGTTATGTGGTGAATGATTTCTACGCAAGGTTTGTGGATCGCAACGCCAGTGAAAAACAAAAGGTGGTTGTAGGGCGCTTTTCTATGATCGCCATGATGGGGCTTGCCGCATTACTTTCCTTTGTGCTCGAAGAGGCAAAGTTTGCCTTTGATCTGATTATACAAATCGGCGCAGGATCTGGATTATTATTTATTCTTAGGTGGTTTTGGTACCGCATCAATCCTTGGTCAGAAATAACAGCTATGGGAGTTTCCTTTACTATGGCCGTGCTGTTTTTTATAAACTCCAGCGAACTTTTAGGTTTTCAAAACCAGCTGCTAGGAGAGCTACAAAGCTGGGAAATGATTTGCTTAAATGTACTGATCACTAGTATTGCATGGCTAGCAGTAACTTTTGTAACAGATAAAAGCGACCAAAAAACCCTCGATAACTTTCAGGCAGCGATTTATGGTAAAGAGTCTAAGTTTCACAACTTCCAGTATAAAACGTTAGGGTTCCTTTTAGGCGTCATAGGCGTTTACAGTTTACTCTTTGCCACTGGTAAAATCTTGTACGGAGAGATGGCGATAGGTTTTGGATTGCTGGCGGTATTCTTAGTTTGTACCGGGAGTATTTTAGGTTTGAGGAAAAAGTTGTTTTAGAGGACTCTGACCTTATGTTTTAATAAAGTTACTCTTATATATATTTAATGGCAATTAACTAAATATATTTCGAATATCAATTAATACCTATATACCTGAATACAGTACCCGTTTTACATATATCAAGTCCCATTTTACTTCTTTGCATTACTCTCTTTTCCTATAGCTTTTTGTCTGCACAAAGGTTTGAAGGCTCCTATCAGAAGCCTACTATTCACAACACTACAATTATCTTTGCCGCAGAAGGTAATCTTTGGACAGTTCCTTTGCGAGGTGGCTTAGCACAAACATGAACCACCCATCCGGAAAAGAAAGTTTTCCTTCGATATCTCCTGATGAAAAACCCTTGCTTTCTCTGACAGCTATGAAGGACCAATGAAAGTTTATACCAAGCCCATCACAGTAGGATTCCCTATCCGATGGACTTAAGAGCAGGACGCATCTATCACCAACTCTTGGACCCCTAATGGCAAAGTAATTTACAACACTCGGGCATGGTCTAAGGTGCTTGATAATCAATTTGTAACCATAGACTTAGTCACCAAGCAAAAGACTAAGATTCCACTTGCTCAAGCGAGTGAAGCGTCTTATGGTAGCATAAGGAAAACGCTGTATTTCGTAAGACCAGCTTTTTATAGAAAAGTGACTAAAAAGGTATAAAGGTGGTACAGCCAGACACATATGGAACTTTGGAATGTTTGGAGCAGTTACTATTCCTTTTCTAAGGATAAAGTGTCTTTTTAAACAGGTAGGATAAGTAAGCCAAAAAACGAAAAATCAACAGCTATGAATAGAACATTATTAATTGCAATAGTAACAATCATTACACTTATTGCTTGTAGAACAAAAAGAAA
This sequence comes from Nonlabens sp., assembly GCF_047636915.1. Classification (GTDB taxonomy): domain Bacteria; phylum Bacteroidota; class Bacteroidia; order Flavobacteriales; family Flavobacteriaceae; genus Nonlabens. The sequence goes on from NZ_JBLIGN010000026.1 coordinate 19,655, forward strand.
AGAACCAATCAAATTTGAGAACATAGAAACGATTGAAAAAACCGGTAAAATTGAAAAAGCATTGACTAGATTTAAATCTTTTTATGTAGCATTAATAGTATTTAAAATCCGTGCAGATTTTATAAAATTGGGTTTGGAAAAGTTGGTGAATACATCGAATGGTTTGAAAAAGTTAGAGAATTTAAGAAAAATCTAGATTCAAAATTTTTAATAAAGAGAGGCATTTTAATAAAAGAATTACAACAATTAGGAATTGCTTATGTTGTTTGGGAAGGAAAAGAAACAGAAGTTACAAAGATCTTCAACAAAATATTTAGCGACGCCATTTCGTATAAACCAATTCAAGACGAAAAACCAACATCTTCGGAAAATATAAATTATGACCGACTGAAAAGCGACTATGAATGGTTTGAAAAAGTTAACAAATTTAAAAAAAATCCAGATTCAAAATTTTTAATAAAGAAAGGGGTTTTAATAGAAGAATTAGAACAATTAGGAATTGCTTATGTTGTTTGGGAAGGAAAAGAAACAGAAGTTACAAAGATCTTCAACAAAATATTTAGCGACGCCATTTCGTACAAACCAATTCAAGACGAAAAACCAACATCTTCGGAAAATATAAATTATGACCGACTGAAAAGCGACTATGAATTGTTTGGAAAATGGACCATAGCAAATACGATTGTCAAACAAAGTTATCGCCACAAAATTTATAAAAAAGAAAATGATATGTGGGAATAAGATTAAACAATTTTAAAATAGAAGGCCTTTCTAAAAAAGGTACTGATTATTATGTCAATGGATATAAACACGGAGAGTTTTACCGAATTGACAAAAATCTGCTGGGAAAAATTTAAAAATTCGGCTCGTGCTTCATCCGAGGATAATTTTATAACTTGCAATCAAGAGGCGATATACAATAACATTAGTGGCGCCCGTGATAAAAACAAAGCTGCTCTTTAATAACTAATAAGTAAACTCCATATAGAATGAAAAATATATATTTGATCCTATCATTGATTTTATTTAGTGTTAGTTGTTTTGCACAGAGTCGTTATGTCTCACAAACAACAAAAAAGGTTGTATTTGCTAGGGATGGCGGCATTTGCCAGTGCTGCGGTAGTTATGAAAATTTAGAATATGACCATATATCACCATATTCTTGCGGAGGTAATAGTGATGCCCCAAACATTCAGTTGCTTTGTCGAAAGTGCAATAGAAGTAAATCAAATAGTTGCTATTGTAAAGTACATTATAAAAAAGTAGGGATTAATTGTTGTGAAGGAAAGACCACTACAACTATACATAATAACTCTTCATCCACCACCAGTCAATGCTCAGGGACAACAAAAAAAGGGGCGAGATGTAAAAACAGAACAAAAAGTTCAAGTGGTCGATGTCACCACCATTAATAACAAAATAATTAAGAGTTATGAACAAGAATTTATTATTTGCAATAGATCTAAGTACGGAAGAAGTGATCGTTTCTGATTCATCCAAAGGAAGTAATAAAATAAATTTTATAGAACGTATGAAGCGAAGTGATAATGATATCTTTTTCAATGCTGTTCTGACTTTAACAAGCATTGCAAAATCGTCTGATTTTGATGCGATAATTTTTAAATCAATGGACAAAGTTTGCCAAATGATGTACCACAAATACAAAGAAACCATATAATTCCTCTAGACGCATTGATATACATTGGGAATCTAAAAAAAGACCTAGCCAGTAGCCAAAAACTGACCACATAACGTGTGTGTTACCATGAAAGCCTTTACATTTTAAGGTCTTGAGTACATAAAGTGTATTGCCTTTTAAATTCCAGTACGTTAGGATACAAATATATAGGTGTTCCGCTTTCGCGAAAGCAACATTCTTCACTTGGATCTAAACATGACGACCTCTTGATAAAAGTTCTAAAAAAGCTAAGGTTATAAAGTACCGTTAAAGAATTTACTAAATAAATAAATTTATTTTATCTATAAATGAAACAGGATCATTCTATATTTGGAATCTGCTAGGTTTTATTAAAAAAAACACATGAACAAATTTACCACTGCTCTGCTCCTATTTTTTTTGTTTCAGCTAGGCACGGCTCAAAATAAAACAGTTGTCACAATGAAGTCACATGTGATGAAGATGATGGAGCAAATAAGCGACAATGGGTCTTTTACAAGGAGCATCTTTAAAGAAAACATGGTGGCTATAGAACTATTGAGAAAAGCCGCTGATCTTCCAGAACTGAGGATGTCAGATACAAACAAAGCTGTTGTAAAATCAATAAAAAGAGCGGCTTACAACGAGTTGCTCCAAGAAGACCATCAAGCGATTATAGAGACGGCAACAAGCTTTAATATCAACTGGAAGAAAGTTAGATTTGAAGATTTTCTTTATAAATCTAAAGCCCTATTTAAACTGGGACAACCTGGTTTTGAAGGTTTGTTAATCTTTAAAGACAAGACACAAAAAGACATTCTTTTTACCTTGCGAGTGGATTTTATCATGCTGGGAACAGATCCTTATATTCTTGAAATAGACGATTTAAAAAAGGTGTTGAAATAGCTGGTTTCTGTTCCATAAATAAAGGAGCCATAGTCCGTTCGGACTTTAGGAATAGCACTTCTTACTTCTACAGGGATGTATTGAATTTACGCAAGCAACGACAGCGCTGTAGTGAATTGATTCAAATAGGACGTGCTGTTCAGGTTGCGTGCACTGAAAACCTACAACCGTTTCTGAAATTCTAAAGATTTCAACAGAGTTATTTAAAACTATAAAACACATAAAATGCAAGATTTAAAAGGAAAAAAAGCTATCATAACTGGTGGGAATCGAGGTTTGGGAAAAGCTACTGCTCTGGCTTTTGCTCAAGAAGGCATAGACGTTGCCATCACGGGAAGGGATGAAAAGGCCTTACAAGCAACGGTTCAAGAACTGGAGCAACTGGGCGTAAAAGCCACCTATGCGGTATTTGATATAGGCAATTATGCAGCGGTTCAAAAAGGGATCAAAACTTTGATAGACCAGTTGGGATCGGTTGATATTTTAGTAAATAATGCGGGTATTGCCGCTTTTGGAACCTTTAACGAAATGGATGTAGACCAATGGAGCCGTATCATACAAACCAATCTTATGGGAATGTATTATGTGACTAAAGAAGTTTTGCCGCACCTGATCGATCAAAACCACGGAGAAATAGTCAACGTTTCTTCTACGGCAGGATTGAGCGGTAATGCCAGCACATCAGCGTATTCGGCTTCTAAGTTTGCAGTAATCGGGATGTCAGAATCCTTGATGAGGGAAGTCCGCAAAAATAACATCAGAGTTTGTACGTTAACTCCCAGTACCATAGCCACAGATATGGCCGTAAATCTGGGCATAGCCTCTAAGGATTCTGAAGACAGCGTGCTGCAACCAGAAGACTTTGCCGAGTTGGTTGTAGCTGGATTAAAGCTACCTAGAAGAGCTATGCTTAAAGGTGCTTCTCTTTGGTCTACAAATCCGTAGTTATAGTACTATGGAGAAAAGAAATCTTATTACGGGCTTATAAAATAATAAGATAGTTGATTCATATAGATCCTTCAAAAATTGGAAATCCAGTAAAAGACAAAATAAAACAACTTGTTTTATTATTGCTTTCGCGAAAGCGAAAATTGAAAGATATTTTCAAAAAAAAATGAATGAACTAATGATAAAAAACTTAAAGTTATAGGTGCAGGTTTTATATTTGAAACTATAAGTTGATAATATGATCATTTACATCAAGAGATTTTTACCACTAACGCTGCTGTTTTTTTTTGCAGTACTTGCACAAAAAACAACTCAACTGGTAAGGTAAAAGTTCAAGAAGCGAAATCTACTACTTATTTTTCCATCGCCTCCAGAGCAGATATAGGATATTCTACTGGTTATGATAACGAATCGAGTATTGAAGATTTAAGATTGCTTTCTAGAAGAAATAAAAGGGTTTTTTGGGAATTAAATGACGAAGCATATTCCACAGCGTCTATTTTTTATAATGATTATCGAGTAAAATACGGAAAGCTAACTTTTCCATTACAAGGGTATACGCTAACGGTAAACGAAGAAAAGGAATACCAAGACATTAAATACTTTACCAGTCTTTACTTTACAGATAATTATCGAATCATGGAAGGTCAAATGACTTTTGTAATACCATCTTAGTTAGCGTTAGAACTAAAGGAACATCATTTTGAAGGTTATGACATCAAAGGTTCAGAAAAAAAGATAACGGAGATACGATAGTTAGCTGTAAGCTTACAAAAATAGAACCTGGGGCTCGTGAAATTCGCATGCAAGGAAGCTCGTTTATTTATCAGCATGTGTTGTTATTATCCAAGTCATTTAAAGATAATAAAGGAGTTACTCAAAGGCTTTTTAAAGAAACAAAGGACCTCTATAGCTGGTATGCCAAACTGGTAAGTGAAGTAACAATAGATACCGCTCCTATTAAAGAGAAAGTAGCAGAAATTACTACTGGAATTACTGATAAAAACGAGCAAGTAAAACCAATTTATTACTGGGTACAGGATCATATCAAATACATCGCTTTTGAAGAAGGAATCGCTGGCTTCCAACCAGATGAGCCACAAAATGTCTATAACAAACGTTATGGCGACTGTAAAGGAATGGCCATTCTCTTAAAAACCATGCTAGTAGAAGCTGGTTTTGACGCGAGACTGGTATAGATAGGAACAGATGCCATTGCTTATGACTACTCTACTCCTTCTTTACGTGTGGATAACCATATGATTACTGCTATCATGGTAGATGGAAAACCTATCTTTTTAGATGGAACCGAGAAATTTAATAAATACGGAACTTTTGCCACACGTATTCAAGGAAAGCAAGGGCTTATTGAAAATGGTACTGAATTTGAATTAGTTCAAGTACCTCAATTAACGGCTGCCTCTAATCTAGAAAGTTATACAGCAACATTTGACATCGTAGGAGATGACTTGATGGGGCAAATGAAGCGTAGAATGAAAGGAGAACAAGTATCTGGTTTCTTATACAATTTCACTGGATTACCACAAGATAAAAGAGAAGAAGTACTGTTAAGAGTTTTGACAGACGGTAATAGGAATGTAAAGATTGAAAGTTCTTCTCCTTTTGATACTACAGATAGAGATCATGACATTGATCTAGAATACGATTTAAAAGTTTCTAATGCGATTAGTAATTTTGATAACACCTATTATCTAGAACTTGATCCTGTGCGATACATGAGTAACTTTAAAATGCAAGAAGATCGCAAGACCTCATTTCAATTGATTTCAAAAAGAAAAGAACAAAAATCGTTTGTACTTAATATTCCAGAAAACTTTACAGTAGGAACGCTAGCAAAAGTTTTAAATAAAGAAAATGAAAGCGATGGACTTGAAGTATATCCAGTCATTGAAATGCCTATCAAGGATGAATATCCTACCGTAAGCTACCGGTCTGCTATGGAAGTTGAAAATGACTTCTTCTTAAATAGGAACACTTATAATGGTGCTCCAACCGTTAAAGAAGAACCTACAGATCGCAACGCCACTAAAATGTACGTGGTAGAAGCAAAAAATATAGATAAAATGGAAACCAAAAGATGTTACTATCCGCTAGCTGAATAACCAACTGTAAAAATTGAAGTCGCTTTTACGCGTAAGAATAGAGACGAAAAAAACGATTTTATTTTTTAAAGGAGAAGATGGAGAATGCAAAGCAACCGTAACCGAGGAAGATGTATTAGATTTTTACGATCGTAAATTCTACAAGGTTTCAAAAAAAATGGCTAATGATGTTTATGACTATGTAGATGAGCTGAATTTAAAACCAAAGAAAAAAAGTTTAAGGCAGCTTTAGAATGGATACGCTTTTATAAAAACACTACATACTTAGAAGGTGTTTTTCCTTACCAATCAGAAATTATAGGGAGCCAGCCTAATCCTAGATGTTATGAATATTACCTCAGCCGATTTCAGAACAGTACACAAGTTATTAATTTATTGAGAGCTCTTTGTCTTAAACTGGATATAGATTATAACATCCTTATGGCGCAACCACATTTGATGTTAAAATAAAAGACCTTGTGATCAAAGCAAATACTCGAACAGGAGTAAGAGTTAACACTCCTACGCCGCTTTATTTCTTCAGCTATGACGAGAACAGGACTATGTATCGATTTCCAGATATTCTAGAAGGTGCCGAAGTTTTTGTAGCCAAAGTTGAAAAGAATAAAAGAATAAATTCCATTACGACAGAAACCTTACCGGTAAGTACTGCAGACAAAAATATCTATAAAGAAGAAATTACACTATCCCTTACTGACGATAAGAAGAACCTAAAACAATGCGCCACTTCTGAAGCAAACGGTCATCATACTGATGATTATGTATATACACGGACTTCTTGGATAGATTTTTTAAGAGAAGATTAGAAGCAATATACAGAACAAGATCACATCTATAATTGTGGAAGAAAAAGAAATTAAAATTAACACCACTAGTTGTCAATCATTAAGAGATAAAACCAAAGAAACCTAATTGAAAAATAGAGAAGAAGCCGCAGAAAAAGAATGGAATGCTAAAGTCGAAAATTACACCTCTGAAATTGTTCCATCTGGAAGATATGGAAGTAAGAATCCTTTAATAACTAAAGAAAGTTTTACTATTCAAGATAATTACATTGAAATAGGTAAATTCATAGGTGGACAAGTAGAAATTGATAAAAAAGAGCGCGACCGCAAGGTAGATATCTACCTTGATCATGCTTCAAAACACATCTATAATATTGATCTTATCATTCCAGACAGCTATATCGTAAAGGGTCTTGATAAACCGAATCAATCTATAGAAAACTCGACTGGCGACTTCATCACAACAGCTATTATAGAAGGCAATAAACTAAAACTTACCAGCATTAAAACTTATCAAAAGAACTACTTCAAAGCTTCAGAATGGCCACAAATCTTGACTTGGTTAGACACCGCTTTTGAGTTCAATCAAGCTAAAGTATTGCGGCAAAAAGTATAAGTCATTTAGGGTATAATTATAAAAGCTCTTAATGGTTAATAAGAGCTTTTTTGTTTCTGCTTTTGCGAAAGCACAAATAAAAAACATCTCATAGATATAAGAAATCATCAATTGAAAACCTATTATTATATTTTTATACCGCTAGAATATATCCTAAATTTGAAGAAAACTAAAGATGAAAGTAAGTTTACAAAATGACCTAGAAGTTTCAAGAATGGTTTTAGGAATGTGGCGTTTACTCGACTGGAATAAAACCGATCAAGAATTGTTGTCTTTTATTCAGGAATCTATAGAAAATGGAGTGACTACTTTTGATCAGGCTGATATTTATGGAAATCATGAATGTGAAGCGGCTTTTGGTAAAGTGATAAAAAATAACTCGGCGCTGCGCGATCAAATGCAGGTACTTACTAAATGCGGAATCAAATTAAATACAGATAAGTTTCCCGATCGCAAGATAAAATATTACGACTACAGCGCTTCTTATATCATCTCTCAAGTAGAACAATCGCTCAAAAATTTACAAACTGATTATATAGACATACTGTTGCTTCACAGACCGTCACCATTTTTTAATCCAGAGGAAGTGGCAATGGCTTTTGAGCAGTTGAGATCTAGTGGTAAAGTGAATCATTTTGGTGTATCTAACTTTTTACCACTGCAACTAGAATCTTTACAGGCTTATGTAGAGGAGCCTTTAGTGACCAATCAGATTGAAATCTCTCCTTATTCTTTGGAGCATTTTGAAAACCAAAATCTAGATTACCTGATCGGCAAAAAAATCAAGCCTATGGCCTGGTCACCGCTTGCTGGAGGAGAGTTGTTACATCCTCAAACAGATAAAGGAACAAGAGTACTTCAAGCAATTAAAAAAGTAGCGCAAGAAATAGATGAAACGCAACTGGACAAAGTGATTTATCAGTGGCTATTGATGCATCCCGCTGGTATTATTCCTGTTCTAGGAACCGGTAAAATAGAGCGTATAAAAACGGCCGTAAGCTCTGAAGAGCTGAAAATATCTCTAGAACAATGGTTTCAGATTTATATTGCTTCGACGGGTAAAGAATTACCTTAGAAAAGTTTCAGGAAAGCTATAAACTAAAATGAGTATTGGCTTTTAAATACCTTTAAATCAATTTGTTGCTGTTTTTTAATGCGCGTACTTGATGACGACCATTCATTTCCTTCCTACTTCTCAGTTGTATTCCGGTAAAAGAGGTTGTTAAAAGTCCGCTTTCGCGAAAGCGAGAACAGCATAAGCAATTCCTTGTATCGTACCTTTGCTCCTAAAATTAAGAACGTGGCTAGAAGTGCACCTGCATCCATAAAAGAACAAAGTAAAAAGGGAAAAACGTTCTCTTTTAGTGCCTTAAAAACCTTGCCTAGATTCTTTAAAGAAATCTGGCGTGTAAGTCCTCAATTATTTGTAACCAACTTTATCGCTCGACTGCTTACCGCAATTAGTCCCGTGGCTTTACTATGGGTGGGGAAATTGATAATCGATGAGGTTATCTTGCAAATATCAGTAGAGGATCATAATCTGGACCAGCTCTGGACCTATGTTGCCATTGAACTAAGTGTTGCCGTTGTAGCAGATTTGTTGAATCGATTGATCAACCTCACTGATGGTTTGATAGGAGATTTATATTCCAACGCTTCCTCAGAAAAAATTATTAGAAAAACCAATGAACTCTCGCTGGAACAATTAGAAGATCCTGAGTTTTATGACAAACTAGAGCGTGCCAGACAGCAAACAAGCGGTCGTGTAGGTTTAATGAGTGCTTCCTTAAGTCAGGTTCAAAGCGTCATTTCTATAGGTTCCTTAATCGCAGGTTTGATCTATTTTGAACCCTTATTGATCATCCTCTTAGTGTTGAGTATTATTCCTTCCTTTATCAATGAGGCAAAATATAGCTCACACCGTTACTCCGTAGCACGCAGCTGGACGGCAGAGCGTCGCGAACTGGATTACTTGCGATTTATAGGAGCTAATAATCAAACCGCAAAAGAAGTCAAGCTTTTTGGACTGACCGATTATATAGCGGCACGGTTCCAAAAACTTTCTGGTGATTATTACGAAATCAATAAAAAGCTTTCTTTAAAGCAAAGTATCTACGGTTCCTTGTTTAATGTACTGGGAATTCTTTCCTATTATGGGGCTTATATTTTTATCATTTTTAAAGTGATTACGGGAATTCTTACCATAGGAGAACTCACGTTCTTATCTGGATCCTTCAATCGCCTGCGCAACAACTTGCAAGGTTTCTTTTCACGATTCACCGCTATCTCTGAGAGTTCGCTTTATTTGAGGGATTACTTTGATTTTCTAGACATTCAAGTGGAAGATGAAACAACAATTCACACACCTATTCCAGAAGTTATCCAACAAGGTTTTGAAATAAGAAATGTCCACTTTGGCTATAATGGTAGTGATACAGATGTTCTTAAAGGAGTGAGTTTTAAAATCCAGGCAGGAGAAAAAATAGCTTTTGTAGGACAAAATGGAGCAGGAAAAACTACATTGATTAAATTGATCTTGCGATTCTATGAACCTACGCAAGGAGAAATATTACTCGATGGGATCAATGTTGCCAAATTTAATAAACAAGAATACAGAAAACGATTTGGTGTTATTTTTCAAGACTTCTTTAAATATGAGTTTAGTTTGCGCGAGAACATCGCTGTAGGAAATATAGATGAACTTTCCAACGATCCTATGATCAATGACGCAGCACAGCGCAGTCTTGCAGACCAAGTGGTTGCCGTAATGAAAGATGGCATTGATCAACAACTAGGTCGTAGATTTGCTAATGGTCAAGAACTAAGCGGCGGTCAATGGCAAAAAGTAGCTCTTGCTCGTGCCTACATGAAAGATGCTGATGTTATTGTGCTTGATGAACCTACAAGTGCGTTGGACGCACAAGCAGAATATGACGTCTTTGAACGTTTTATAGGACTTACCAAGGGAAAAACGAGCATCATCATTTCCCACCGCTTCTCCACCGTTCGTATGGCAGATCGCATCTTAGTTCTGGAAAATGGAAGAGTGGCAGAAATAGGCACCCATGAAGAACTTATGGCCGCCCCTCAGTTGTACGAACAATTATTTAATTTACAAGCGGCCGGTTATAAGTAAAAAAATGGTCGTACAACAGAAAAATATTGGTGTTCTCTTTGAGTTTAAATTCTAAAACCATTTTCAGAAAAGGAAATAACACCCTACATCTTACGCCCCAATACCCTTAAATGATTATGGTAGTAGGAACGTTAAGGTTATTAATTCAAAAACTATTAAAGTCGATATAAGCACAGGAGATGAGTCAGATGTAACTATTGATGAAGTAAGAGGCGGTTTTTTTAGACAGGGTAACTTAAACGTTGAAATAGATTAAATTATGAAAAAAGGTATCGTTCTACTTGTGATAATAATAACCAGCTCTTATGCAACTTCTCAAAACTTACATATTTATGGTGGTGCTGACTATACAGAATATTTAGGCTGTTTGAACTGTTCACGTTTTGATAGTACATCGATATGGAATGCTTTTGGCGAGTATGGAAGTAGCTTTAGTCATACTTCTATATGGAACGATTTGAATAATTATGGAGATCCGAATAATACGTTATCTCCATGGAATAGCTTAGCTGCAAAAGCTCCAAAAATATTGGATGACAGGGGTAAATTTCAAGGATACTTCACCGCAAATCTATCTGTAAAAGAACGTTCTCTTTCTCGACTTTCTATAGAAATGATTAAGAATCATAAAGAGATACCTAAGGATTTAGGAAGATGGCATACCAAGTTAGTGGTAGATTATAGCAAGTTATAGGTTGATCTAATATGGAGAGAAAACCCCAACCGATCCCTATCTTTTGGCTAATGAAAATACAGTAGTAAAAAGCATTCCCTTTTTCAACTTCCACCCGACCAGTATCGTTTTCGGAGCAAGAGCAATGCACTATTCAATTCAGGTACAAATTTAATAAGGAATTTTACGACATGGGTAATGGGAACGTTTTTTATATAATCAAAATGCCTACCCCGCATTTATTGCGTCAAACCCCATTAGTTTAACAACAAGTTGTTTAAACTGTCTCCCTTTCGCTTGAAGAGAAAGACTGATCGTGCAATTAACTCCTATCGGAAAAGGTTACTACCTATTCTAATCTGCAACATAATGACCTAAAATAAAAAGTCCAAGATTAAAATCTCAAACTTTTAGGATAAATTGGTTTTCTTGAAAAAAACTATTCGCTGTAGGGAATTCTAATCGACTCTGATGCTATTTCAACTTTTACTTTATTATTATTCGTCTCCTGTGCCATTAGCTTCATTTTTTCAGGCGCAACACCTGTAAATATGCGCGACCGCTACCAGACGGAAAACAGGGAGCAGTCTTACTACCAGTGATAGGTTAATCATAAGTTCCCGCTGTATTGAATCCTTCTACATTTACGACCATAGACGCGACAGGTTCCAGAAAGGTGTGGTATTACAAATATTCATACCGATAACTTACATTTTAACTCCGGTGTGCCTATTCACTGCCACATATAAATATATATATATGACCTGCAGAGACTTCCAGTCTCTCCTGAAAACTTGTAAAATTTGCAGCGTTATCAAAGTCGCATCTCCACATAAATGCCACAAAAGATATTTAGTTACAAGTAGTAAACTAATTAAATTAAAAAAGCTCGAGAACAATTCTCGAGCTTTTTAATATAAAATAGACAAGGAGTTTAACTCAACGTCTTTGCATTTTTCACCTTTTGCTTAGTAAGAGCTAATTCTAGTACATTACTCATATCGCTTACGTAATGGAAGGTCAAGCCTTTGATATAGTCCGCTTTAATTTCTTCTATATCTCGACGGTTTTGCTCACAAAGAAGGATCTCTTTAATTTTAGCACGCTTTGCTGCAAGAATTTTTTCTTTAATACCGCCTACTGGTAGTACCTTACCTCTAAGTGTAATTTCCCCAGTCATGGCCAGGCTTTTCTTCACTTTTCTTTGTGTAAACAAAGAAACCAAGGAGGTGAGCATTGTTACTCCGGCACTAGGTCCATCTTTAGGAGTTGCTCCTTCTGGCACGTGAATGTGAACGTTGTATTTTTCAAAAACAGAACTAGCTATTCCTAACTCCTCAGCATTTGATTTAATGTATTCCATCGCAATGGTAGCACTTTCCCTCATCACCTTGCCCAGGTTACCCGTTATGGTAAGATTTCCCTTTCCTTTAGAAAGGATGGACTCTATAAATAGGATATCACCTCCTACTCGAGTCCAGGCTAGACCTGTTACTACTCCAGCAACATCGTTATTCTCATACTTGTCGCGTTCCATTCTGGGCGATCCCAAGACTTTAATAACCGTTTCATTAGTTACTTTAAGGTCATACTCTTCTTCCATAGCGATGCTCTTTGCAGCATAACGCACCATTTTAGCAAGGTGCTTGTCTAAAGATCTTACACCACTTTCACGTGTATACCCTTCCACGATTTTTTCAATCTGCGGCTTGGCTATTTTGAGATGTGACTTATCGAGACCGTGTTCCTTTAATTGCTTAGGAAGTAAGTGTTGTTTTCCTATCTCTACCTTTTCTTCAATGGTATAACCCGTCACGTTAATAATTTCCATACGGTCTCGCAAAGCAGGCTGTATGGTATTTAAACTATTACTGGTAGCGATAAACATCACTTTACTTAAATCAAATCCCATTTCTAGGAAATTATCATAAAAGGAATTGTTCTGTTCTGGATCTAATACTTCTAACATAGCACTAGAAGGATCTCCATTGTGAGAGCTACCTAGCTTATCAATTTCATCCAGTACAAAAACAGGGTTGGATGTTTTAGCCTTCTTGATGCTTTGAATAATACGCCCAGGCATGGCACCTATATAGGTTTTACGATGTCCACGTATTTCTGCCTCATCCCGCAATCCACCTAAGGAAATACGCACATATTCACGTCCTAAGGCTTCCGCTACAGATTTACCTAAAGAGGTTTTTCCAACTCCTGGAGGTCCATAAAGACATAAAATAGGAGATTTCATATCGTTGCGCAATTTTAAAACTGCGAGGTACTCTATGATGCGTTTCTTTACATCATCCAGACCATAATGATCTCGATCTAGAATACGCATACCACGCTTGAGGTCAAAATTATCTTTAGAAAAGTGATTCCAAGGTAAATCAAGAATTAAATCTAGGTAATTGCGTTGTATAGAATATTCTGCCACTTGCGGATTCATTCTTTGCATTTTTGATAGTTCCTTGTCAAAATGCTCTTTAACATCACCATCCCATTTCTTTTTCTTTGCGCGGGTACGCATTTCATCCACTTCTTGATGGGAGGAAACACCTCCACCTAACTCATCCTGAATAGTCTTCATTTGCTGCTGCAAAAAGTATTCCCGTTGTTGCTTATTGATATCTGTCTGTACTTTAGATTGTATATCATTTTTAAGCTCTAACTTCTGACGTTCTATATTCATAAAACGCAAGGTTTCGAAAGCTCTTTCTTTAAGATCATTGATCTCCAAAATCTTTTGCTTTTCTGCTACTTTTAAATTCAAGTTAGAAGAAACAAAATTGACTAGAAAAGAATCTGACTCAATATTCTTAATTGCAAAAGAGGCCTCTGTAGGAATGTTAGGGCTTTCTTTTATGATCTCAAGAGCGAGTTCTTTGATTTTCTCTATTAGCGCCTTGAATTCTTCATCATCTTCAGCAGGACGTTCATCTGGAACATCTTTAGCTACGGCAGTAATAAAAGGTTTTTCTGTAACGATCTCACCCATTTCAAAGCGCTTTTTACCTTGAATGATAACGGTGGTATTCCCATCAGGCATCTTGAATGTTTTCAAGATTTTTGCTACCACACCAGTTTTGTGTAAGTCCTCAAAAGTAGGCTCTTCTATATCTTCGTCTAACTGAGCTACAACACCAATGGCGATACCTTTTTTATTAGCATCCTGTAATAATTTAATCGAGCGATCGCGTCCTGCGGTAATAGGAATAACTACACCTGGGAACAATACCATGTTTCGCAACGGCAATATAGGGAGTGTTTCTGGCACACTTTCCTTATTCATTTCTTCCTCGTCCTCACTCGTCAATAACGGTATAAATTCCGCATCTTGATCAAATTCTTGGGGTGACAAGCTGTCTATTGAAAATCTCTTTGGTTTGAACATATCTTTTTATATCGCCACAATGTCATACAGACAACGGGCATTTATTTTTTAAAATTAACTTTTTTGCAGTTACTCCATTTGTTCTAATTTCGCGAAAGCGGAATAAAACCTGTATAACACACATTATCAAATTAATAACTACTAATAAGACCTTTACAAATATGTTGTTTCCTATATCGCATCAAGTCTTATACCTATAAATTTCAAATTCCTTGCCATGAAGTGTAACATCAAGGAATAAATTGCATCTTTAAAGCGTAACACTGACCAAGTGACTTTGACCATAGCTGAAATAGAACTTTATAACCTCTGTGAACAAGGGGAACGCAAAGCACAAATGCGTGTCTATGATCAATATTCAAATGCCATGTACCATGTAGCATTTAGAATAGTAAAAGACACCGCACAAGCTGAAGATATTATGCAAGACAGCATGATTACCGCGTTTTCTAAGATGCAACAATGGAACCGAGATGCAACCTTTGGCAGCTGGTTAAAAAGAATAGTGATCAACAATAGCCTTACGCACCTAAAAAAAGAAAAAAAGATGCCGAAAGTGGCCTATGAAGAAGTAGCCTACGAAATGGAAAATCAAGCAGACGATCAAATCGATATGGAAACTGCAGGAATGACCGCCAAAAAAGTACTCGAAGTAATGCGCCTACTAAAGGATAATTACAGAACTATTTTAACGCTTAGCCTTATAGAGGGAATGGATAATGAAGAAATAAGTGATATTCTGGGCCTATCCAATGCGATGTGCCGCACCACCATCTCACGAGCCAAAGAAAGCTTAAGAAATAAAATGCAACTTATATGAAAAAAGATATGAAAGAATGGTTTGCAGAACAAGATTTTAATACAGAATCATTGCCTAGTGGCCACAGAAATCGATTTTTAGATAAACGGGATGCGATTTGCGATATGGAGGAATTAAAAGATAAAATAGTTCCTCTCGTACCGGTAAATTTTAATCAGACTACCGAAG
>NZ_JBLIGN010000027.1:0-32305 GCF_047636915.1 Nonlabens sp.
GGATTTTAGAATAGAGATTGGTTTCCTATTTTCATGGTTGGTTTTATATCAAGAGAAACGTCTAATTTTTATAAAGAATATTAACCACTTCCTGTGAGCGTTTATTATTTATTTTAAAGATACCTCAATGATTGGAAAAAATAAAAATGCTTGCCAGAAATTTAGCTCATTCTATAACTTTGCACCCAATACTCAGTCTATCTAACGCTCTTATGTTGCGGTTAAAGAAAATTATGCAGGGATTTTACAAACAAGCACTTGAAAGTATTCATTGTACACCTCTTAAGTTTACAATTCTTTAAATTTAGATATAATTCAGAAAGTACTAAAGAGAGGAATAAGGTTAATATACATGCAGAGACTGTGATTTCGTGAACATTGAAAATCACCTCTCTTTTCTACACGGATTCCGAACAGTTTTATGAGGCCTTAGACCTCGATTTTAAGTCCTTGAAATTCATTTTGTATGTACTTTCAAAAAAAAACTTTCTCATAATTAAACATATTAATTATTTTGGAATTGACATTAGTTATTTAGTGTTTGATGTTACAGATTCTGATGGTAATTACTATCAGTTTAAAAACAAGGTGTCAGGCTTTAAAAAGTTTACAAAACGCTCAGGTAATGAAAACATTGCGTTATGGAATCAACGGGCTCAACATGTACTTGAGTCTGGTATAAAAGCATTGGTATAAAACGATTTGTCATCAAAACGTTTTAAATAGACGCAATTATAGTAAATCTGGATTTATAATAGCGCCCCAAAACTTATTTTTAAGTACCTTAAAACGGTGAATCAAAATCTAGAAATTCAATAATGAAGTAATATGTAATTTATTCAAACTGCCATAGCACTATGTTAAAAATAAAGTACATGGAGTAACTAGTATTGGCGCGCTAAGTAAATCGGTTGTAGGGCCCTTAAAACAGATTTTAAACGGCAAAATAAAGGCACGAATACTTATTAACTCGTTTAAAAAATATTCCAAGCACTGGACTTAAAATACTAATTATATCCGTAGTTCTAACGGGTGTTTTGACAGGTTTACAAGTGTTGCAGAACTACGTAGTTACAAAAGGTCCAACAACACTGATAAGACAAGTTGGGAGTAGTGTAAAAGGTCGACCTCGCATAAGAATAAAGGGCCGTCAAAAACTTTGTAATTTATTATGTATCGTTTTAATGCTTGTAAATACAATAAGGCTGGTAGAGATCTTTACGAGAAAATAGTGGGCAAGTACAAGAGGTGGAAATTAGAATTAACTGCAATGTGTTATAATCTTTTAAAACAAGCCTTTGCCATTGTTTAATCAGGGTTGGTATATGATAAAGAATCTAAAAGTACTCCAGTGAAAAATTAATAACTTTTTATTTTTTTTGCCACTATATTTTGATGGTATTGTTTTTTTTAGATTTTATGTGAGGATTGTTTAAAAAACCAGAAATTAAATTAATTACAAGATTGATTGAAATTTATTAAAGCTGAAGTTTGCAATTGATTATTAAAAGTATTCCATGAGTTTTGATTATCGTATAAAGTATATTCTAGCCACAGTTTTAAGAAATCAGATGTTATTTGTTGTTGTTGCTCTCTAGAAATTGAAGAATCTGAACTACAAAAGGATTCTCCTAGGTCACAATTGAAATTTGGATTTGCAAAATTGCAGTGATTTCCATTTATGACTTTTATTTGTGTTTTACATGGAGAGGCCAAATTATTATACATATTATCTTGATTTTCAAAAGCAGGGGCTATACAATCATTTTCGCCGGAGAATATAAGGGATGGAATGGTTACATTAAAAGCCGAAGATATTGCAGATGGCATTGTCTCAGCCGATGCAAAATTAACCAATGTACTAATTAAGGGATTATTTTCTACAGCTAGAAAAGAAGCACCACCACCCATTGAATGACCCATTATTGCAGTTTTCGGCAATAATGAATTATAAAATATGGAATTCTCATCTTCACTTTGATTTTGCATTTGAGAAGCTAAAACTTTTAAATCCTTACCAAAATTTTCATGACTAGGAGTTAGGCTCATTTCAGTTGTAGGAAAACAGATTATATATCCTTCAGGAACTAATGCTTCCCAATAGTTTTGATAAGATTCCCAGTCCATTAAAAAACCATGACCAAATATTATAACCGGATAATTTCCTGGTAAGACATTGGTGTTATCACCTACTGCAGTAGCAGGGTAATATATTTGTGTTTCAATATTTCTATCTCTAATATCATCATAAAATACAATTGATGTATGACCAATATTTAAATTATTAGCGACAATATTTGTATCAGTAGTACTGCTGCAAGATTGAAATACTATAGTTAAAATTATGATTTTGATAATATTAAATATTTTCATAAGTAGGTTTTTAATTAGTGCCAACTTCTCAGCAATAGTTTATACAAGGGTGGAAGCTAGTGAACTTTCGATCAAACAGTAGCCAAAACTTTTTTTGTTTTATCTTTTCATTCAGAAGCCAAATCTAAAGATTTGGTGAACTTAGTTTAAAAGCACACAACATTCGACCCAGCACCACCACACTTATTACATTTAGCTATTGTGAATTACAGGTTTTTATTCCATTCTGAATTTTGCATATAACTTGGTAAATCTTTTTTTTATAATATTTTCAACTTCGTCCCGTTCTTCTCCAGTAATTTTAAATTTTTCTTGAATTCTGTCAGCCTTTTATTCTGTATTTTTTTTAAATGTAGTAGTTGGAGTATTCCCATAACCTGTTAAAAATTGCTGTTCATTAGCTAGTCATCTGAAAGGTTTAACAGATCCCGAGAGGACTAATTAATAGGGGTGGAAGCATTTGCCATAAAAATAGTTTTTAGATAAGTGTAGAAAAGAAACTTAACTCTAATAATGTCATAAAGTGATCGTGAAAAGAAAGTACAAGAACCTTGTAGTTATCAAAATGAAGGAAATCTTTTATATGTTCTGAATCAGGCAGGGTTATAGAAAGATCTATCGATTTAAATTTCACTTCATTTCTTTAAATCGCAATACACACGAACTATCTGTTTTTTTAATAAGAGCCGTATTAAAAATTCAGTTTAAGCTAGACAATGATATTCTCTTTGAGCCTATTTCGTCAAACAATTGGGCTGGTAGGTAATTAAAAATTAATCTTCCATCACCATATTAAAATACTTTACCGGATATCGAATGGAACGGAATAGTCAGGATTCATTAACTATAGTAGTAATAAAGAGGCCAAAGGGTCAAGTTTTACGTTTAGTGTTTTATGAATGCTTTTCACAAGGCATCATTGAGGGATTGGTCATTCTTTTTACGATAGAAGCGTTAACTTTTAAGTCCAGATTGGAAGCACTTTTAAGTAACTATGTGCTTATCAAAAAGGGACGTAAGACCATTAACGCACCATCAAAAAGCGCTGAAATAGTATTAGGAGCAAACAGCTTTTCATAGAGTCTAAACCCAGCTAAACACTTAATATGATTCTTAAAAATATAAACATGCACAGATAAACAAGAAGTAATTTTCAATGTATCGTATAAATGATTTCATAGTCTAATTAAATACATGGGTGGTGTCCATTTTAGACGTTCTCTTTTTTTTGATCAGGTTCAATAAATGTTTTATGTAATGCATATTTGGAAAGAAAAGTGAGCAAATGAAAAAAACCTCCCGTAATTTCTCGATTTAATACATTTTGACAATCAAACAATAATTCCTTAAATTTATAAAAGGCTTCGTAACAGTTTTAAATATTACTTTATCCCTGCTGTAACTGAACTGAAATATTAAAGATTCTTTTTTTAGAATAATGCAACTTACATCACGATTATGAATCGCAATGATTGATGGATTCAACCTTGCATCACCTTGCCCATCACGATCTAAAACAATAAATTGATTGGAACTTGAAGTGTTGCATCAGTAAGCCTTAGAATACAGCTAGTTGATGCCCAAAATTTAGATACAATACATTTTAAAAGCTGTTAAAATTTTGTATTAAAATGAATTCAATTTTTTACCACCTTTTTTATGATCGTGCCTTTTAAAGTTTTAATACTTAATAAGTAAATACCTTGATTCAAGTTAGTGAGGTCCATCTGTCCGTGACTTTCTTTTAAGTTCAGATTAACTCCCAACGTATTGTATATATTGATCTCTTTAAGTCTTATTTCACCTGGATTCTGTATAGTAATTATATTTTTAGTAGGATTTGGAAAAATATGTATTGCCTCTTCCAAATTTTCAAAATTAGGAAGTGATAGTGTATTATTTATATGATGTTGAAAAAATAACCAGGCTTCTTCACCAGCGTCAATATCCATATTACCTGAGTCTCCAGGCCATTCGTGCCCACCACCGACAACTTCATAATACCATACTTCATTATTATTCGTACCACCTAAATACTTTTCACTCATAACAAAACTCCCATCAGTTGTGTCGATGTCAGGCAATGTTTGAGTAGTGTTCGATGTACATCCATTTTTTACTGCAAAATAATTTATGGTAGTGGCTATACTTGGATAGGATCCCCATCCATCATTATTAGTTGGATCACCTGATAGTGGTGTTACACTATCTTGAGAACCGTGTATTTCGAACAATGGTATTGGTTGACTTTGATCACATTGATTTAAAATGTCTTGCATAATCATGCCCGCTACCGGAGCGACTGCTTTAAAGGTATTATAGGCTTGACAAGCTAGCAGGTAACACATTTCACCTCCATTAGAAAATCCAGTTGCAAAAGTATAATCAGAATTCAAATTATGAGTTACTTGAAGGTATTGAGCAAGTTCGATTAAAAAGTCAACATCCTCCACCGTTTCAGTTTGATGAAATGCATATCCTACATTCCAGAATCGATTTCCTTGAGAATCTAGGGTCCCTCTTGGATAACAAATTGCAAAACCGTATTGATCAGCAATTTGGTTCATTTGGGTATTATTTCTCATGCTATTAGCGTCACCGGTATAGCCGTGCATAGCAAAGACTAAGGGCATATTTGCATTTAAAGTTACCGGTTCGTAGTACAAGTATTGGCGGTCAATACCGTCATGGTTGAATGTGATAAATTGTGCTTGAGTTGTTAAATGAGAAAATGACATAATTATGATTAAAATAGCTAACTTATATGGCTCTTTCATTTTTTAAAGATTTAAAATTGATTGTTGATTGGAAAAGATAAATGTAGCACTAATAATTTGGTAGTAAAAAGTGAGGGTTTACATGGCATAGTAAGCGCTTTTTTATGCGTTAAGCTAAGTGTTTTATATCCCTAGTTGAAAACAGTATAGCTGCTATTTGTTGATAGTAAGCTGGATAACAATATATGATATGGGGCTAATGCGATGGTATGAGTTTGGTTGCTCCTATATAATTTGGCCTTAAGTGTTTTTGTTTTTTATAGTTTATGTAATAAATAAAGCATCCCAATATTAATTTTCTATATAGTTTTTATGTGGCATCATAGAAGATAAAATAATTCTACGCACGCGCATGGCATTTAGGTCAAGCCTATATTAAGCCGATTTATTTTTTTTTTAAATAGGGGATATATGTACAATCAGTTTCTAGGGAAGCCTGTAAATTTTAAACCTTCAAAAAAGAAACAGTTAAAATTCGGAAAACACACGTGTTTTTAGAAGCAGACATGGAAATTTAAAATTCCAATGTGTAGGAGCATCTGCTTATCGATAGAGTATGAAACAAGCGGTGTTACCATTCTATTTATTTCAATTATATTTTGCAGTCTATGGGACTGTAAAGATTCCTCTGTTTTATGAAAGCAGCATGTATTTGATGATGACACATAAAAAAAGCGCCTCTAATAAAGAGGCGCTTTTACAGATAGTTTAATATAGGGTGACTATCCTAAATATGATTTAAGGATTTTACTTCTTGAATTCTGACGCAATCTTTTGATCCCTTTTTCTTTGATCTGGCGCACGCGCTCACGAGTTAAGTCAAAGGTCTCACCAATTTCTTCCAGACTCATAGGTTGTTGATTTCCTATACCAAAGTAAAGCGATATTACGTCTGCTTCTTTTTGAGAGAGAGTTTCTAACGCACGTGTAATCTCTAGGGTAAGAGATTCATGCATTAATTCTCTGTCCGGATTAGGCGACTCACCACTACGTACAACGTCGTATAGGTTAGAAGTCTCTCCTTCTTTAAGAGGCGCATCCATGGACACGTGACGTCCTGCATTCTTAAGGGATTGCTTCACATCACTTACCGTCATGTCCAATTCTTTTGCAAGTTCTTCTGGAGATGGTGGACGCTCATGCAATTGCTCAAGATGAGAGAAAGCCTTGTTAATCTTGTTAATGGATCCAATCTTGTTCAATGGAAGACGCACGATACGTGACTGCTCTGCTAGTGCCTGTAAGATGGACTGGCGTATCCACCATACCGCGTAGGAGATGAATTTAAAACCACGTGTCTCATCAAATCTTTTGGCAGCCTTTACGAGTCCGGCGTTACCTTCATTTATTAGATCGGGAAGCTTAAGCCCTTGATTTTGATACTGCTTTGCAACAGATACTACAAAACGTAAGTTTGCAGTGGTCAACTTCTCAAGAGCTCTCTGATCACCTTTCTTAATACGCTGTGCCAGTTCTACTTCTTCCTCTGCAGTGATTAAATCAATTTTAGAGATATCTTGTAGGTACTTATCCAGCGATTTTGATTCACGGTTTGTAACCTGCTTGGTGATTTTGAGTTGTCTCATTTAAATAATAAAGATTAAAAATTAATAACCTGACAGCTTTTGTCAAGTCAGGATAACACAGCAAAAATCATACCAAAACAACTTTTACTGACAGCTTATCAGACTAGTAATAGAGCCAGTTGTGCTATGTTACTTAAGTCGGTTTATTTATGATTTGGTTACACTGTTTATTACGAAACTGTTATTTAATTGTTATAATACAATCCCATAACCGTATTCAAGGAAGTAAACTGCTAGATAAAGAAAGGTAAAACTTAGTTTTATGAAAACAAACTTCCAGTTCTATTGGACTTAAAATTCAAGGTTGCTGCTGGTATAGTTTAAAGATCTTAAAGTGGCGATAGGATATAAGAATACAAATCTGTATCGCGTTGAAGAGAACGACTTCACAAGAAATTAAAATTGTTGAAGGGGCATTACTTAGGTTTGTGGTTCAAAACTATACTTTTTACGGATACTAATTCCGCTTTCGCGAAAGCGAAACACCAATTAAAACACCCTATAGCTACAAAACCTAAATGGAGAAAACCCTCTTTTGCAGGAGGGTTTTAAGTCAGTTAACACAATCTTAAACTATTGATATTGGGATGGTGTGTAGCTGGAGATAAATTGCTGTCAGAGTACCTGATTTAATTATAATCAACGAAGTTTCTTGTGTTAAAACGGCTATAAAATGCAGGGAAAACACCAAGCAAAATAAGACAACACGAATTCCATTAAACCGCACTAGTCGACGCTGCACATTACGGTTTTCAGGGGTTTTATCAATCTGTTCATGGAGCGGTATAAATATAAACATCGTCAACAGCCAGTTGACGGCAACTATTGCTAGAGCGCTAACTTCTACTATTGAATACGTACTTTTATCGATCAATAAAAAAGTTGCTAGGCCTAATTGAGAAATCATTAATGGCGCAACAATTAGGGTGATTTTACCGGTATATATGTTGTGCCATACGCGTAAAGAGTCACTTTTATAATATAAAAAGCTGGGATAGATAATTATTTGTACCATTCCTATCAGGACCACAAGGCCAAAGTCTACAAGGACTTGAACAAGATCTAAAAAACTCATAAACGCGATATTTTCCATGCCCAAAATATCAATAAAGGATGTACGATAAGCAATCGCATCCATCCTATCCAGAAAGGAATACAAAAGTCTCTTGCACAACTGCCATTTTGCAAAAAATAGACATGTGAAATAGAGAAGGCCAGAAGCATAGCCATAGTTATTATTCCAGCGGTTTTGCGCGTCTTAGAAAAAAAGGCGAGTAGTGCTACACTAATTTCTACAATTCCTGCGGTGTAATTGACCAGCATCTTATTTCCTAGCCAGTCTGGTATAGCTTCTAAATATACCTCTGGTATAAGGAAATGCAGGACACCAGCTATAGCGTAGAGAATAATAAAGCTGTATAAAAGTGCTTTTTTCTTCATTAAGGGTTTTGATTTGAGTCGTGTTCTTTTTTTTTGAATTAAAATTCGAAATGCTTAAAAAGCCAATGTGCTGCTCTTAAAGGTATTTACTTAGTTTAGGATAGCATTTATCTTGTTGAAAAGAAAACTGTTTAAGACAGTTTCCAATTATAATCAGTGTGCACTTTTTTGAGAATTAAGAAAAACGGAATCCACCATATAAAGTCATTTGTAACCAGAGTATATATAAATTCAAAAGGAACAATGTCTTGAAAGTAATTGAATAAGAACCCGAGAGGTCCGAAGATCTTACCTAGGAATCCAACAGCAACTATAGGCCAGTGTTTCATAGGATTGTAACTCGCCCACCAGTAGCCTAAACCATAGACTCCTATCACCATTCCCATTCCTTGCCATACCATAGGATGATTGATGGGTTCCATGCCTACCAATTCAAAAAAATGGTTGGGAAAAAGAACCACCCATGCACCCCAAATAAGATTGTAAATACCAGCGAGTTGTAAGGTAAGTTTCATAGCAAATTTTAGTAGTTGAGTCTATCGTCCAAAGATAACATTACAAAATTTAAATTTTCAGTTTTGGTTGTCGTCTCCGTCCCAGCTTATAGTTTCTGTTTTCACCAAACTATTTTTCAAACCTTCGTTTTGCTAAGGGTTTTTGCACCCGTTAGGGTGGTAGAACAGAAATTGCCAGTGTCAGTTCTCAATTTTTTACTCCAGCTTAAGTACGGGTAAAGTTTTACGCATCAAGTAGGACTGGGGAACAGAACTTTTTTGTCTCTCTCGTTTCAAATTTATCTGGGATTCATGGAACATAATAGATATCTGGTACCTCATAGATTCAGAATAAATAAACATCGATATAGGAATACGTTTATGACTTTTAGATCTGCAAAGTGAACTGCTTTCGCTTCAATTGAATGAGCAGATGCTCTCTTTGCAAGAAACTTCGCGTTTTAGAGTTTATAATAATGATCCAAACCTGTCGGGAGCACATCAGTAAGTCGTCAAAAGGACGGTCGTTAGTTTAAAGATCCTTGCGATAGGTTCTTCTTCTTTTGTGTAGCGTAGGGTCGTAATTTTTCCAAGATGCCTGTACCGCTAGATTATCCTCTAATTCTGGATTAGTTTCACAATTTGTTATATCATAGTTCATGAAGTTTTGGATAATATTCCTAAAAATCATTGCGGTAACCCCTTTACCTTGATACTCGGGTTCTATTCCTATAAGATAAAAAGCAGCATCTGTATTTTTTTTCTTAGCCCGAAGTAGGTGTATAAAACCAAAGGGGAATAACTTTCCATTTGCTTTTTGTAATGCTTTAGAAAAAGAAGGCATTGTGATCGTAAATCCCACTAATTTCCCTTTCTCATCAACAACTAATTCTACAAAGTCTGGATTGATAAAGGGCAAGTATTTATTCTTATACAGCTCAATTTGATACTCTTGTATAGGTACAAAACTGACGAGATTGCTGTACGTTTTATTCAACAAATTAAACATTTGATCTACATAAGGTAAAATCTCCTTAGTCGTCTTAAACCGGAGTGATTTTAAACGATATCGTTGTGCTATGATATCAGCAAAACGGTTAATTTTATCGGGAATAGGATTGGGAGTTTTAAATTTGAACTCTACCCATTCTGTCGCTTTTACATAACCTAGTTGTTCCATATGCTCTTTATAATAAGCATGATTGTACCAGGTTATCATGGTGCTCAGTTCTTCAAATCCCTTAATAAGCAAACCAGCTTTATCCATATTAGAAAAACCTACTGGTCCTTCCATGAATTCTAGTTGTTTTTCTTGACCTATTTTTTGAACTTCGTTAAGTAGGGCTTTGGTAACTTCTATATCATCGATCATGTCCAGCCAGCCGAAACGCATTTTTGATTTCTTCTGCTCGTCAATTTCTATATGGTTGATCAAAGCTGCTACACGGCCTACTATTTTATTTTCTTTGTAAGCAAGAAACAACCAGCAATCTGCATTTTTGAAAACCTGATTTTTATCTGGATCAAAAATGGCTAGTTCATCTTTAATAATTGGTGGTACAAAGTAGGTATTATCTTTATACAGGTCCATCTGAAACAGGACAAATTTCTTGATATCCTTTTTGGATTCTATTTTACGTACTTCAATCATAATTTATAGTCCGCCGTTTTCTTTTTCTTCTTCAAGATTGAGTTTGTTTTTCTTTTTTTTCTTCTTTTTTTCCTTCTTTCCGTCTCCCTTCCAGTCAGAAGTTTGCTTTATAGGTGCATCCTTGTGAAAATCTAGTCGGTAGGACATTCCTAAGTTGACCTGAAATACGGTCGGGGTGTCTTTAAAGTTAAAGGTAACACTAGTGTCTACTTGCCAGTCATCGTTAACTAAATAAGTAAGACCACCGCGTCCTAGATCATCACTATAAAAATCAGACTTGATAGCCTGATATTCTCCAAAAATCGCCCATTTACCATTGATGCTATGTGTCATGGTTAGTAACAATTCGTAAGAAGGAAAATCAGTACTTATTCTATCGGCGACTAAATTAGTGACAAATACCCAGCGTCCCCAATTGTTTTGTGTGATCAATTCAATTCTCGGTGAAATAGTAGCATCGTCTGGTGGAGTCAATGAGTTTTTTTTACTAAAATCCAAGTTTGCCCCAGCATAAACAGATACCGTAGGAATGAGATCTTTCCAGTTCAAACTATTGTTTGCCTTCCAGCTTAACAGGCTAGCTTCTTTCTCTCCAAAAAACTTGAAAGGATCAAAAACCAAGTATTTACCTCCTAGTGTAAATCTAGAAAAATTACCAAAAGAAATACCGGTAGAAACAGAACCGTTATAGTCGGTTTGATTCACGCGACTGTAATTTCCAAAAATAGAAAACTCTAGTCTTTCGGTCACCGCTCCATAGCGCAATTGAAAGCTAGATCCTGTATGATCCCGCTCGTATCGTTGTAACTTATGTTCTTCAGCTCGGTAAAAGACAGAACCTTCAAATTGTGCAACACCGGAACCCACAGCAAAGGCACCTTGTGATCTTCCTGGGTTATTCGTGTTGATTGTTTCTGTATATTGAGCCTGTATAAATTGCGGTGTAACAATCAGCACAACAAGTAGTCTAATTATTTTAAATGTGAAGTTCATGTGGTGGTATTCTAGATCAAATTTAATATTTCTTATAGAGTAACGTGAGGTAGACTTATTATTTTTACATAAAAAATTATTATTTGGAATTTTTAGAGACATTATTAATTATTTTGATCACCGTAGTATCCATAAGGGTACTGTGGAGGTATTTTGGCAAGACAATTGTCAAATGGTTAGGAATGAAAGCGTTACAGCGTATTCAGAAGAGTTTTGAAAAACGTGCTGGCTTTAAAGAGGGACAAAATCCTTTTCAAAATTCAGAAAAACGGGCTCCTAAGGAATCAACAGATACAGCACCCTTAAAATCAAATCAAAAGAAAAAGGTAGGTGAGTACATTGACTTTGAGGAAATTGATTAATTTCCCTCATTCACTTATTTATACTTTCATGAATTTTAATTTCAAGAAAATACTCCCGCATATAGTTGTTTTTGTGGTCTTTATAGTTGTATCTCTGGCTTATTTCAATCCGGTATTGAGTGGTAAAAAGTTGTACCAGAGTGATATCGTCCAGTATAAAGGTAACGCACGACAGCTTATAGATCACAGGGCACGTACTGGGGAAGAACTTTATTGGACCGATGCGGTCTTTGGAGGGATGCCTACTTATCAATTGGGTGCGCAATATGATTACGATTTTATAGATGGACTGGACAAGGCATTGAGATTTTTACCTCGACCAGCAGATTATCTTTTTTTATATTTTGCTTGCTTCTATGCATTGATGCTCGTTATGCGAGTGGAATGGAAAATAGGATTACTCGGGGCATTGGCTTTTGGTTTTTCTACTTATTTGATTATTATATTAGGCGCGGGACATAATTCAAAGGCTCATGCTATTGCTTATTTCCCATTAGTTTTAAGTGGGATTATTCTTGTTTTTCAAAAGCGCTACATATTAGGATTTATACTTACCGCTATTGCCATGGCGCTAGAACTGCAGGCAAACCATCCACAAATGACCTATTATTTGCTTCTTACAGTGGTAATTTTAGGCAGTGCTTATTTGATTGATGCGGTTAGAAAAAATAGGCTTCCTCATTATTTTAAATCTATAGGGATCATGACTGCCGCTGTCGTTCTCGCTTTGGGAACTAATGCTGGAAATTTGCTAGCAACTAATGAATATTCAAAAGAAAGTACCCGTGGTGTAAACAACTTGACTATTAATGCTCAAGGCAAAAGCCTAACAAAAACATCAGGTTTAGATTACGATTATATTACGGATTATAGTTATGGGCTATCAGAAAGTATGAATTTGGTTTTGCCGAGGTTTGCCGGTGGTGGAAGCGGGGAAGTATATGATGAAAATAGTCAAAGCCGCGCCCAACTTTCCAGAATAGATCCTTCTAAAATGAGCGAAGAAGATTTAGGTTATCTCAATCAACTGGTCTCCATGAGTCAGCGTAAATATTGGGGTAATCAGGCTATTGTGGAAGCTCCAGCTTATTTAGGAGTAGGTGTTGTTTTTCTAGCGCTTTTGGCGCTTTTCTTAATACAAGGCAGATTAAAATGGTGGACATTGACCGCAATCTTTTTGGCTTTACTACTTTCTTATGGTAAAAATTTGAGCTGGTTGACAGAGCTATTTATTGACTATGTTCCATTTTACAATAAGTTTAGAGCCGTCACTTCCATACAAGTTATTATCGAACTTTGTGTTCCTATCTTAGCAGCAGTGGGGTTGTGGCAATTATTCAGTAAAAAAACAACGCGGGAGAAAAAGAGTCAAGCATTGCTGTATGCAGGAGCAGGTTTTGGCGGTTTGTTACTAATTATTGCCGCTGCAGGATCTTACCTATTCAACCTTACGGGCCCTTTTGACGAATACTTATTGGACTTCCCTCAATTGGGTTCTAGATACGTAGACGCATTAAAAGCAGATCGTTTTTCTATGATCCAGAACGATGCTTTTAAAGCATTGTTATATGTAGGATTGATTTGTGCCGCATTGTATTTGTTACTTCGTGATAAAATTAAAGAAAACGTAGTATTAGCTGTTTGCGGTGTGGTTATTCTATTTGATTTGATAAGTTTTAACAGCAACTATATAGATGAAGACAGTTATGTGACTGCAAGAGCATATGAATTTGCTTTTGAAAAAACTCCAGCAGACGAAGTTGTACTTCAAGACAAAGAACATTTTAGAGTTTACGATCAAATAACAGACCCTGTGAATAGTGGTAGAGCAGCTTATTTTCACAACGCATTCGGTGGGTATCACGGCGCAAAACCACGTAGGTTTCAAGACTTGATGGATTTCTATTTTGCGGAAGAACAAGGAATTACTCGCGAGCAATTAGAGATTCTAGCCATGTTTAATACAAAATATATCTTAGGTCAAACTCAAAATGGGTCTGTGGCGCAGCAAAACCCTGTTCAATTAGGAAATGCTTGGTTTGTTAATGAGATACTAACGGTAGCAGATCAAAACAAGGAAATTTTATCTTTAAAACAGCTTAACGGAGACTCGCTAGCTATCATTACTAAAGACCAAAAAGAACGTATAGGACTTAAAAGTGCGAACAAAGACGCAACTGCTTCTATCACTTTAAAAGAGTACAAAACTGAAGAACTTACTTACACCAGCACTAATTCTCAAGAAGGATTAGCCGTATTTTCAGAAATATATTATCCGCATGGATGGAAGGCCACTATTGATGGGAAAGAAGCACCTATTGCAAAAGTAAATTATGCGTTGAGAGGTTTAAAAGTTCCCGCTGGACAGCATGAAATTGTTTTTAAGTTTGTTCCAGACGTGGTGAAAACGGGATCTACCATTATGTTGATCAGTAATATTCTATTGCTTTTAGTAGTTTTTGGGGGTTTGTTTTACGTGTTTAAAAGAAAGCAGAGCCTTTGAAAAAGCCAGTTTTGATCATTAGTTATTATTGGCCACCAGCTGGTGGACCCGGCGTACAGCGCTGGTTAAAGTTTGCAAAATACCTTCCTCAAAACGGTTATGATGTGACTGTAGTAGTGCCAGATAACCCTGATTATCCAGTGTTAGATGAATCACTTTTAGAGGAAATTCCAGAAAACATTAATCTTATAAAAGTTAAAATTAAGGAACCTAGTAGGATGGCAGGCAAGCTTTCGCTAAAGCGTACTAAAAACCTACAACGCGGTATTTTAAATAAGAAAGCTAGTTTTATAGAGCGCGCTATGGTCTGGTTGCGTGGTAATTTTTTTATTCCAGACGCTCGAATAGGATGGAAGCATCACGTTTTAAAAGCAGTAGAGCCCTTTCTTTCTGAACATAGAGAATGTACTGTCATTACAACAGGTCCACCACATTCTGTTCATCTGATAGGCAGGGAATTAAAAACCCTACTTCCATCGATAAAATGGCTGGCAGACTTCCGTGATCCATGGACTACTATAGGGTATCACAAAGATTTAAAATTAGGAAAACGCGCTCAAAAACGACATGTTGACCTAGAACAAGAAGTACTCGGTGCAGCAGATTTACTTATTGTTACCAGTCCATTTACGGGTAAGGAATTCAAATTAAAAACAGCGACACCTCTTCAATTGATTACCAATGGCTATGATATGAAGCCTAATACAAGAACTCGTCAACCAGAAGGGAAATTTACTCTTGCTCATATAGGCACGCTCTTATCAGATCGCAATCCGCTATTATTATGGGAAACTCTTCAAGAACTTTGTCGAGATTCTGAAGACTTTACAGCCCATTTTCAGTTGCAACTAGCTGGCAATGTTAGTGACGAAATTTTAGAAAGCATTAATGATTTTCAACTAGAAAAGTACGTAGATCATAAAGGCTACGTTTCTCATGATTCCTCTATTGAATTGATGTTTCAGGCACAAGCCTTATTGCTCATAGAAATCGACTCTGAAGAGACGAAAGCTATTATACCAGGTAAGATTTTTGAATATTTTGCAAGTCGTCGTCCTATAGTAGCTATAGGACCTAGAGGTGCTGATATAGAGTTACTCCTCACCGACACACATTCAGGAGAATACTTTAATTACCAACAGAAAGCGGCATTAAAAAAGCACATCAATTATTTGTATGATCTTTATAAAACAGGAAGAAACAATAGCAATTCTAACGATCTGATAGAACGTTATCACAGATCTCATTTGACTCAAATCCTTGCCAAAACAATAGAATTTGTATGGGAATAGTTATCAAACAATCGGGTTGGAATCTGGTCATTACAGGGTTGGGATTTCTTTTAGGCGCTTTTAACGTGCTCATACTCGCACAGGTTTATCTTACCGATGAGTATTATGGACTGTGGAATTACATTTTATCGTCTGCATTTTTATTTTTCCCATTGATGTCTTTCGGGATTCATAATACAATTGTAAAATATTATTCGAGTTATACCACTAAAGAGCAGCGAGACGCTTTTTTAACTCAAATGTTGTTGTGGCCTTTGTTTGTAATTACTCCTCTTATAGCATTTATATATGTAGCTCAGGAGCCACTTGCAGCTTATATTTCTGGAAGGAATACCATTACGGGAACCTATTTATGGTGCATCCCTACCGTCGCTATTTTTCAAGCTTATTTTGAAATCTTCTATGCTTGGGTTAAAGTGCATATGAAAACGATCGCTGGTAATTTTTTTAAGGAAGTTTTTTATCGCGCTGCTGCTACCGTTGCACTTTTACTACTTGCTATGGAGGTCATCAACCAGAGTCAGTTTATTTATAGTTTGATTTTGATCTATGGATTGAGAGCTTTTTTAATGATGGGTATCGCATTGAAGATTTATTTTCCTAAGTTTCATTTAGGCAAATTGCCTCACAGAGGTGAAATTTTCAATTACTGCATGTACATGATTATCGCTGGTTCTATTTCTACGGCCTTGATAGATCTGGATAAGTTTATGTTGAATCAATATGTAGCTATGGATAAAATAGGCTATTATGGTATTGCGGTGTTTATTGCTAGTGTAATTGCGGTACCAGCGAGAGGTATGGCTCAAATAACACATCCATTAACGGCAGGTCTTTTCAATTCAAACGCTATGAAAGAAGTAGAGGAATTGTACAAGCGTAGCTCCCTTAATTTGAGCATCATTTCTGGCTTTTTATTAGTAATCATTATTTGTAACCTAAATGAGTTTTACCAAATGATGCCGCCTGAGACACGGATTGCTGTCCCGGTTGTTTTTCTTATTGCATTGACTAAGTTTTCTGAGAATATTTTGGGTAGTAATAATGCCATCCTTTACAATAGTGATTTGTTTAAAGTGACCTTATGGATGGGAATAGTATTGACTATGGTTGCGATAGTATTGAATTGGTTATTGATTCCAGAATTTGGAATTCAAGGCGCAGCCATTGCTACGTGTACTGCTTACTTGTGTTACGCTTTCGCGAAAGCCTACTACGTATTCTTAAAGTTAAACATCCACCCTTGGACCTCAAAAACATGGAAGGCACTATTCTTAATCGCAGGGATTACAGGTGTTTTCTACTTCTGGGATTTTTCATGGCATCCAGTAGTAAATATCGCGGTAAAATCCACATTGATTTCATTGATTTATCTATTCTCCGTGTATAAAATGAAACTCTCTACAGAGATCAATCACATTCTAACTAAATACTTGCCATAAAAAAAGCCGATCAGTACGATCGGCTTTCTATAGTGGCGTAGAACCAATAACTATCCTCTTTTGTTGCTTCGTGAATTAGAACCACGACTGGCTTTTTTATTAGAGGAGTTACTCTTGGTACTTCTTGCCTCAGTATTTCTAGAAGAAGACACTTTGGAACTTCTCGCTTGCGTATTTCTGGAAGAAGAAACTCTAGAACTTGCTGCTGCATGGTTACGAGGTGCTGATCTTGTAGCTGCGTTACTTATGCTAGGAGAAGTCGTGCTGTTGGACCTTGCAGGCGTTGCTCTTTCGGTACGATTCTCTCTATTCCTAACGACAGTAGCAGTGGTGTTTCTAATAGATCTATTAGTTCTTGTAGTTACCGTGCGATCTGCAGTTCTATTTCCTATCCTTGCAGTTGTAGAATTTGATGAGCTTCTTAGGGTTCTAGGAGTATCGGTTACCGTTCTATTACTTCTAGTGCTTAACGCTTCATTATTCCTTCCGTTTCTAGAAGTAGATCTCGTTTGTACAGCGGTTGTATTTCTTCCTGATGTTCTAGTTGTACTAGCAACACTTCTACCACGATCATTTCTAGTTACTCGACTTCTGCCTGTTGAGATGTTTTCTCTACTTCTAGAAACTCTGTCGTTTATAGCAACCGCTCTGCCACTTGCATTACGACGTCCTCTTTCAAAGCTTCTGTAATTTACCCTTTCATAAGGTCTATAGAAATTACGTCCCACATTTGCTCTTGAATAAAACCCATTGTAATACGTAGGCGTATTCCAGTAATTTCTGTGGTAATTCCACGAGTAACGAATCGGGAAGTAAGAATTTCTGTACGCATTATTGTAAACGATACATCTATTTGCAAATGGAACACTGTAATAGTTGTGCCAAGGCTGATATACATAGTACCTATTAAATGAATTGATATATCCATTGTGGTGATCAATTATTCCAGGTCTGCTGTAGAATACATTTAAATTACCGATGCGGTTTATAAAACCATTGTTGTAAAAAATAGTTACGTTGCCTATCTGATTTACACGACCATAAGAATCGTAAAACACAGGTATTTGTTCTATTTGGATCACAGCACCATAGGTATCATATTGGACAAAACGGTTGTAGTCGTATCCTGTATTAAAAGAAACTTGTACGTTTCCAATGTTTATAAATACGTTTGCACCATTTCTATCTTGTAAGTAGTTGAAGTCAAATTGACCGTCTGGAAAAACAGCAAACTCAATTCCTTCTTGATTAAAAATAAAGTTATTGGTATAATTACGGTATCTGCGATCGTCTTCTGTCTTTTCAGCATTTGAAAATCCAATTCCAAAGAGAAAAAAAAGTGTTAGGGTAAATAGCTTTTTCATAATTATAAGTATTAGTGTCTGTACTTCTGTGCACCGACACTATATACTAATCAACCAGCGTGCCAAATCCTAAAAACTTGGTAAAATCCCAATGGAGTAGCAGCACACCTATAATTCAACTATTTGTATGAGAGGGTTTTGGTATGGATTGTGGCGTTTAGAACCTTGGTATTTTGTTTTGTTAAAATTATTTAGTTTGATCTTACTTCTCATTTCAGTAATGCTTTAATGCGTATGAAAACTTTATAGCACAATTTGCTTTTCTACTGTTTATTGAATTGTTGAGATACAGGCTTTATTCTTTAAAGGATTTACATAAAGCTTACTGTTTGGAGGTCATGAAGTATCGATGTACGCAGTAGTATGTTTTAGTCAAACAAGGATGCATGGAATTATAATTCATAAACATCATTGATTTGAGCAATTTTAAACCCTTGACGGATCACATTTTTTGCTTCTTTGCTTTTTAAGTTAATGACAGGATTGGTATGATTGAAATGAATAAATATGATTTTGTTTTTTTCTAAGGTATCAAGTGATGCAAATAGCTTTAGACTTTCCGTTATAAAGGGATGTGGAATTTGAGAAATATCGCGATTATTTAATTCTTGGCCACTGTAAAAGGTAGCGTCTAT
Organism: Nonlabens sp.; assembly: GCF_047636915.1. Taxonomy (GTDB): domain Bacteria; phylum Bacteroidota; class Bacteroidia; order Flavobacteriales; family Flavobacteriaceae; genus Nonlabens. Next base: position 18,913 of record NZ_JBLIGN010000027.1, read on the forward strand.
AAAAGCATAGTCCACCTTTTTGATTTCTTCTATGATATTTTCATTCCATTTTCCCCATTTATCAATATCAGGAATGAATAAAGCTGTTTTTTTAGGTCCTTGAATCTTATAGCCCACCGTTTCAGAATATTCATCTCTATGCGGTACTAAAAAAGGGGTCACCGTCAACTTAGGGGTAAGAAGTATAGGTATGCTATTTTCAATCTTTGTCAGCCTTATATTATTACGCGAAACCAGGAGGTTCCAAGGACCATTTGTTTCTAGATAGTTTTTCATTCTAGGCATAGCAAAAACAGGTATATTTTTTGCATCTGTAGCTTCTTTACCTAAGTACATAAGTCCGGTATAGTGACCTATATGTGCATGAGTTAAAAAAATACCGTCAACAATTTCATTTTTGTTTTCAATGTCATTTGTTACCAAAGATTTCATTTGTATTGGAATATCTGGTGTAGCCTCAAACAAATATTTTTTAGAATACTCATTATCAATTAAGCCTAATGCCACCACTTGTCTTTGTATATCGGGGCTATGGAATAACTCTTTACAACAATCCTTTTTACAGGCAATGTGTGGAGAACCGGCATCTTGTATGGTTCCAAGGATAATTAAAGAGGTAGCCTCTTTGTTGAGTTTAAATCCAATTTCTTCAACAGGTTTATTTTGGCCGCAGGAATACAATATTGCTATTAAAAAAAGCGCATAATATTTTTTCATTTTATCTACATTTAAATTGACTGTTCTTTATTCCAATTTAGTGGACTTACAACGATGTTACTATATAACATAAATGCCAAATGCAAACCTTCTGATTTAGGTTCTCTTATAGATGTTCCGTACACTAATTTATGGATCCTTTCTCTTTAAAATACGTCCTCTAGGTTCATTACCTTTATAAAGAACCATATCAGAATGCAGGAATTTTGCTGCTGCTGCGGAGTCTGTTACTTTCGAATTCGTGCGTTCTATCATTTCTTCTTCAAACTCATTTAATACATTTTCTCTTATTCCTGTGTCTTTCCAGTTGGTTTGTGGTCGGCATCCTTTTGCTATGCTACGAGCTAGGGCTAGTGCGTCCAGTAATGCTTGATTAGCACCTTGTCCTTTAAAGGGACTCATAGGATGTGCTGCATCTCCTATTAAGGTTATTTGTGCTGCTTTTTTTAATACTATTGGATCCAGTAACGCACGGTCATAAACTGGATAACCAGAAACTTGAGCTGCTGAAGTCGCTGCCATAATTTGCGGAATAGGATCGTGCCATTGAGTTCTATGGCAAGCTTCTTCTTTCAAGGCTTGAGGACCCTTTGAACTCAACTTTTTTGCATCTTCTTCGAGCATAGGAAAACTGAGCTGCCACATGATGGATTTAGAATCGTAGGGCATCATATAAATACGTTCCTCACCATTGGCCGTTTGAAATACGGTAGCTGAGTCTAGGAGTTCGTGCTCTAAAGTTTGTAGGTTCTCTAACGAACAAATTCCTAAAATCACTATACAATCTAAGTAGCGCAACGGAGAGACAACCTCTTCGATGACTGATTTGCGAATGGAACTGCGAATACCATCTGCGCCGACAACCAGATCTGCTTTTGTGGTTTTTACTTTGCCGTTTACTTGAAAGTTGAGTTCTATAGCTTGTCCTTTTCTTTCTTTAAAATCTATAAATTGATGTTCCCATTGCACCATGTTATGTCCTCCGAGTTGGTCGAGTAGCGCGTGTCTCAATGCTTGTCGTGCAATGTGAATATTGGTACGTTTGGCATAGGAGTTATCTTCTGATTCCAGCCACTTTCTAATTCCCCATTCGCCTATGACTGTTCCATCTGTTGTATGAACGACGTGTTTTGTGGATACTAAGCCTTCTTCTAAAGAGAAAATACCAAATCCTTCCATGGCTTTACTCGCTTGTTGTAACGTCAGACCATACCCCTGAGAACGTGCGTCAAAACTGCTATCGCGTTCATAAAGCGTAAATGGAATTCCACGATGCAAACAAGCCACAGCAAGCGCCACACCACCTATGCCACCACCTATAATCGCTACATGTGGGTAGTTTTCCACATCCGGAACGGTTGGAGTAGTAGCTGCCACTAATCCAGCACCATTACAATTGGAGCAGGGAACTAAATGTCCTTTAGGCTTCGCAGGAGCTTTATCTCCTCCTTTAGCTTTTTCAAATTCTCCTAGCGCTCGTTGATAATCAAGCTTTGCTTTTTTGCGTATGCGCTGGCTTTTCTTACCCTGACCTTTGCAGGTTGAGCAGGTAGTGAAGTTGGGGATGTTATTTTGGGTTTTCAAATCAGATAAAATTATTCATTAAAATTCTTATTATGGTGTTAATCACAACCAAAAGGAAATTTTTAAAAGTGCTATTTTATTCCTAACAAATGGTATAGAGTAAAAAACGCTAAGGCAAAAAAGCAGGTTTATGACGGATACCAAATCAAGATATTTAAAAGCAAAAATAAGTCGGTATAAGTCTATTGATCATAAAGTACTATGGATGTATTTACATGGCAGATACTTCTATATTAATACAAGCTAAAATAGAAGTAGTGTCTTTTTAATGAAGTGTTAAGTTTTGCTTTTCAGTCGGAGGAAGATTTTTTTTAAAGCTTAAATTTAAAAACCTTCAAGCACTTTCTGAGCCTTGTCAACAGCTGAATTTAAAACAAATAATTCTACACTTTCCCCAGAAGTTCCAAAGCCAGACAATCTTCCTGACTCTATAGGGTTTTTAATAATAAAAGGTATTTTTTGCTCTTCTAATAAAGAAGCTAACCTGGTTACTTGAATGGAAGTTCCTGTGTATATTTTTATGTGTTCTTTCATCGTTTAATTTTCTTTAAAGATAATCTATACACAAAGAATTTATTTTGTATTTCTAAATGCATGTCAAACCTTTCTTGCAGCATTTGGATACTTTTTCAGTCCTATAAAACTCTGGTCTATTCCTAGATTTTATTAAAGGAACAGACACTGAAAATTATTTTTCTATAGCTATCAAAACATCTTAAGAAACATAACCCTAATTAAGAGTTCTAGTTGTTTCTTTACACAAAAAAAAGACCGTTGAAATCACTTCTACTTATTCTTTCAAACCTAAGGTATTTTGCACCTTCTTGGGTATTTTCTTCAGTTAATATTTTAATAGGAACGTGGATATTGTATGTGCCACATATTAAAATGAAATTTGAATTAAACGATTCCCAAATAGGTGTCGCTTTGTTTTTTACGGCATTTGGTTTATTGCTTGCTATTCCTTTTGTTCCTTATGTCAATAAGAAAATAGGTATTGGGCGTTCTACTAAAATCGGAATTCTTCTTTTGGCGGTGTGCTTTAATTTACCCTTACTAGCTTCTAATTACTATTTGTTATGTGTTAGTTTATTGTGCACTGGGATATGTTCTGGTTTTACAGGTACTTCTATGAATGCCCTAGCTTCCCATATAGAAAAAAGAGACCAGCAAAATTTTATGTCTGCGGCTCATGGATTTTTTAGTTTAGGAGGGTTTATTGGCGCTGGAATAGGCAGTTTTTTAATAGCACAGTTTTCAAACCCTAGTTATCACATGTTGTTAATGTCTTCACTGGTCATCGCTACCACCTTATTTTTATCTAAGAACTATCAACATATTATAGAAGAGGTTCTACCAGAGAACAGTGAAAAAGGCACCCATATATTTAAACGCATCAAGCCTGTTTTAGGATTATCTATCATCGCATTTATTATTCTATTTAATGAAGGCGCAGTGGAGCATTGGAGCAATTTATTTCTGTTTGATGTTGTTCATGCTACCGAAAGTCAGTCTGGTTTTGGTTTTGTGATTTTTTCTCTAACCATGACTCTAGGAAGGTTTTTAGGTGATGGCGTCAGTAAGAAAATAGGTTCGATGAGCGCTATAAGTTATGGATGTATCATTGCTGTCATTGCTTATTCTTTGATATTAGTTTCTGATCTTTATATTAGTGTCTTGGGTTTTGGGGTTTTAGGTCTTGGAATTTCTGTCATTATTCCAGAATTATTCAGATTAGCCGGTAAGACAAAAGAGATGAATACTTCTGTGGCCATTTCGGTGGTGTCTGGAATAGGATTTATGGGATTCCTTGTAGGTCCAGTTTTATTAGGTTTTATTTCTAGTTGGAGTAACTTAACGATGAGTTATGTTTTCCTAATGATATTAATTGTGCTGGCTTTTAGTTTATCAGTTTTTAGATTACGTAAAAAGTATCCGGCTAATTAATTGAATAAAAGATACCGGAGTATAAATTCTCACTTACCAGTTCTTTTTTATATCTCAACTAGAATTGGAAATAGGTACTTTTAGGAAGTACGCAATTTATCTCCACCAGGCCAAATCTCTCTTCCTGGATTTGTATGTTTGTTTACGATCCTTTGGGATTCTTGTTTGGACTTTGCATCTTTTTTAATACCGTATAAAATATCTTGTGCATGTTTTCGCGCCAGCTTAGCCTCAACAATAGGCAGCGGATAGTCTCTTCCCAATTCAAAATTATGGAACATCGCTTCCATAGCGGGGATTTTCCAAGGTTCATGAATATAAGGAATGGGCAAGTGAGCCAATTCGGGCAGCCATTTTTTAAGAAATACAGCCTCTGGATCATGATCCAAGCTATTTCTAACCGGACTGTAGATGCGGACGGTATTAATTCCCGTCACACCAGCTTGCATTTGTAATTGTGGGTAATGGATTCCTGGCTCAAAGTCGAGGAATTGTTTCGCCATGTGGACGCTTGCATCTTGCCAAGGCTGCCATAAATGATGTGTAAAGAAACTCACCAACATGGCTCTAATTCTAAAATTGACAAAGCCAGTAGCTACCAGACATCTCATTCCCGCATCCACCATAGGGTAGCCAGTTTTCCCTTCTTTCCAGGCTTGTTGTATTACAAGATTGCTGGGCTTTTCTAGTGCTCTAAAAGCAGCATGGACATTGCGGTACTCCATTTGATATTCCATTTCAAATTTTTCAATGAAATGTGCTTGCCATCTCAATCGCGATAAAAAGCTATTGAGGTTGCGTTTGTTTTTGACTTGACTTTTAAAACTTGCGGCTTTTTGAGCCACCATTCTAATACTTACATTCCCCCAAGCGAGATAGGGCGATAACCTGCTGCTGTGATTTCTACTAGTTAAGGGCTTTGAATAATGGGTGTTGTAGCCGTTAATGCGATCTTCAAGAAAGCCCTCAAAGTATTTAAGAGCTGTTGTAGTGCCCCCTTTTTGAAAAGGCGTGTTCTTATCGGTATGTAAATCAACCGATTTAAAACACGCTTCTAATTGAGCTATTCTTGGAATGCCAAATAAGGTGCTGTTATCAAAATTTGGATGATCAAAATCTTTATTGATAAAAGCGATCCAGTGTTCTTTCCAGTTGGTTCTATTACTCAAACCGCGTATGACTCCATTTGCGATGGACTCACTCCAATTGATTTTACGAGTTTTAAAATATTGCTTAAGTGTAACATCTCTTTTGTAGGTAATGAGTAAACCAGTTTCTTGATGTGAAAACACATTCCTTATATCAAATGTATTTTGTAAGGTTTCAAAGACCTGCAGTGCGTCACTTTCAATGATCAATAACTGCGATCCTACGGCAGCCAACTTCTCGTTCATGTTAGCGAGAGACTGTTTTATAAAATCAAAATGACGTTTGCTGTAATGAGCATCATTTAAAAGTATGGGTTCAAAAATATAAAGAAGAAGCGCCGGAACATCAGAACTCAAAGCGCGCATCAATGGCTCATGATCTAATAACCTTAGATCTCGTTTGAACCAGACGATGTTTACTTCTTGTTTCATTTTTTTGTTTTGCAGACTTGATGCCGAGTCTGTTGGAACTGATATCTATACTACTTCAATGTTACATTCTCAAGCGATTACCGATCGATTTTTATTTAGGCTTTAGTTATTTTTTAATCGCTTGTATCTGAATAAGGCTCTACATAGTTTTTTCTTTTATTCTTTGAGGTAGGATGTGACTAGCGAGCCACCGAGCATTTTCTTTATGTATCAAAGATTGCGAAACCAATCTTTTTGAGTTACAAAAAGCTATTCGTTATTTTTGTTATCGTTGCCCAACACGAAAGGGTGTGGAAGCAAAATAAGTATATCCTCTGGATTTTATATCCAGGAATACCCATTAAAACTTGTGTATTATGGCCAAGAAATTCAACTTTTTCATAAGTCATAAGTTAAGACTATACTATGAAACCGCTTCTTTATAAACCCTCAAACATCTTTCTCGAGATTCTTTATGATCTACCATCATATCTGGATACCTAGAAGTTTCAAATTCCGGTACAAATTGCTTGATATATTTGCGTTCTTTATCAAATTTATCTTTTTGAGTAATTGGGTTAAAGATTCTAAAATAGGGTGCTGCATCAACACCGCTTCCTGCTGCCCATTGCCAGTTTCCTACATTACTAGACATTTCATAATCGTTGAGCTTCTCGGCAAAATAAGTTTCACCCCAGCGCCAATCGATCAATAAATGCTTGATAAGAAAACTCGCTACCAGCATGCGCACACGATTGTGCATGTGTCCTGTGGTGTTGAGTTCGCGCATTCCGGCATCCACTAGGGCATAGCCAGTGGTGCCTGTTTTCCATTTTTCAAATTCGGCTTCATTATTGCGCCACTCAATGCGGTCGTATTTAGATCTAAAAGCCGCGTCCTTAGTATGTGGGAAGTGGTATAAAATTTGCATGAAAAATTCCCTCCAGATCAGCTCGCTTAGAAAAGTTTTATTAGTAGCCAGATCTGCTCTTTGTATCATTTTACGAACGCTGACCACACCAAATCTCAAATAAACTCCTAATCTAGAAGTTCCCTTTTCTATCGCTGGAAAATTTCTTGTCTTTTCATAATCTTCAATTAGAGTAGGAGTGACTGTATATTCTGGAATCTCAATTTGAGATGTAGTAAAGCCCATCCCTTTTAAGGTCACATTAGGCAACTGATTATTTTTAATACAGTTGGATAAATAATCGCTGGTATCATAAAACTTCTGATCATCTCCAGAACCGAAATCATTTCTAAAATGTTCCAGCCATTTATTCTTATAAGGTGTGTAGACGACATAAGGCTTGCCATCTGATTTTGTGATCTCGTCTTTTTCGTAAGTGACTTGATCCTTAAAAGTTTTGAAGTCTATGTTATGTTCGGCGAGAAGTTGATCTATTTTTAGGTCTCTTTCTTTTGCATAGGGTTCATAATCACGATTGGTGAATACAGTATCTATTTCATGGGACTCTATAATTTCTTTCCAGACTTCCATTGGTTTTCCATAATACATTGCGATGGAACTGTCTTGATTCACCGCAAGCTCTGTACGCATTCGTTGCAGTTCTTGATGGATAAAAGTGATGCGAGCATCATCTTCAGGAAGTTTATCTAAAATATCTCTGTCAAAAATAAACATAGGGAGCACTGGAAGATCACTTTTAAGCGCTTCATAGAATCCTATGTTATCATCCAATCTCAAATCCCTACGGAACCAAAATACATTTACCTTTCCACTCATATGTTGATACAATTCTCTACTAACTAATCAGACAAATTCACCTAAGCTTTTTTTAAGCAATAGTTTAAAGGCTAAATACCTAGTGATTACCTATTGCTAATGTATAAAGATTTCTTGTTTTTTGTCGTTTCGCTACGAGGTCTTTAGTTTTTTTTTAACCTATGCTTAGAGAGCCTTTTCCTCCATTTACACCGATCACTTGACCAGTGATCCATCCTGCATTTTGATTCAATAAAAACACGGCCACACCAGCAATATCTTCTGGAGTACCTACTCGTTTTAATGGATGCATTTCGCCCATTTTTTCTTTTTTGGCATCGTTATTTAATAACCTGCCAGCAAGTGGTGTATCTACTAGTGATGGTGCGATGACATTAACTCTAATTGTAGGCGCATACTCAGCGGCAAGGGATCTTGCATAACCTTCAATTGCTCCTTTGGCTGCTGCTATACTTGTGTGGAAAGGCATTCCAGTTGCTACTGCTACAGTAGAAAAGTATACAATACTGCTCGTACCACTTTTGGTCAGTAGGGGCAATACAGTTCTTGTCGCTTTTATCAAACAAAAGAAATTGATCTCCATATCTTCTTCAAATTGCGATTGTTTGAGCATTTTGAATGGCTTTAAATTGATGCTTCCAGGACAGTATACAAAGCCATCTAGCGATTCTGGTAAAAGAGAAGTATCTAATTCTTCCGTTAAGGCATCAAAAGGGATGTGTGTTACACCAGCAGGTAAATTTTCATTTTCTCTAGAGGCAACATATACATTATTTCCTTCATGAAGGTGCTGTACAATTGCGTTTCCTATTCCGTGGCTTCCGCCTATAAGTAGTATGTTTTTTGACATTTTAATTGAGTATTTCGTGTTTTTGTGTTGTTTCTTTAATTTTAACGGTAGCTTTTTCTTCTTCAAATGCACCGAAGTGTTTGATCAGTGCGCTTTCGCGAAAGCGGAATATTTCTTCCAACTTCTTCCTTACAAATGGAGCGCCTAACTTTCCTAAGACACCAAAAGGCAAACGGTAATGAATCAAGTCCTCCATCAACGTGCCACCCTCAATCTCGCTTATAAAATGTTTGTGATGCCAGGTCGCATAAGGGCCGTACATTTGCTCATCCACAAAAAATTTCATTTCTTCTACTTGGGTGATGTGTGTTACCCAGTTGGTTTTATAAAAAGGAAGTGGTGTTACCGTATACTCGATAAGCTGGCCGGGATACATGCCTCTTTCTGTACCATATTGAACGGTCATATCCAATTCTGGCGGGGTCAGAAGTTTTAAATTAGTGGCATCAGTAAGGAATTTCCAAGCCTCATCTAAAGAGATAGGCAGTTTTTGCTTTGAGGAAAATTGGTATAATTTCAAGCTTTTTTGTTTAAAGTATAAAAGTAAGTCTTAAACAAAGTATAAAGAGCAAAGCCTTGTTAAAATAGTTATGAAAGGGAAGACAAACTTACACTTCAATTTAAAATCTCATCAAAATTTAATACGCTTAAGAGACATTCTTATTTTTCGTGGGCTACAAATTTAATTTTAACTATTTCAATAGTAATGTATTAGAGTGCCCATTGATGTAAGTCAACTTTAGATTAAAACACAAAGACTCTTGTTAGGTTTAAAATAAAACATAATTACTATTGATAAAATGCTGCATTACACAAACGGCATTAGGGTATTATGTTGATGTTTAAAATGCGTCGTTTCGCTACCGCAGTTTAAAGTTAAGTGGAGTTCCTAAGTAGGGATTAAAATTTCAAAACAAATGTTGTTTTGCATCAAGAATATAGAAAAAGGACAATAATAAATGCCCTAATAATAGTAATTAATGTTCAGCAGATTTTATAAATAATAAAAAAGAGTTTGTTCCAACGTTAGGTTACGTCTGATGTGAATTCCTAAAAAGAGCATCAATAGAAAATAAACCTACTTAGTACTTAAAACACAAAGATTTTGGATTGGACAATTTGTTTTCCTTAATAAGTACCTTACAGCAGTTGCCTTTTAACCTTTAAATATAAATAGAGCACAAAATAAAATTAATAAAGGCTATCATAGATGGAGGCTAACTGGTGTTTATTGAATTATAAACGTCACACTATAGATTTGGTTTTAGTATTTTATCAAGTACCTGGCGCACTTTTTCTTGAGTCAGTGGTTTTTCTAAATAATCTACTACAATACCGAATTCACTGGCTTGATCTCTGTCCTTTTTGCGATTTGATGAGGTGAGTATGACCACGTTCATCTGCTCGCATATAAGTTCTTGTTTTATTTTGGCAAGAAAAGCAAAGCCATCCATAACAGGCATATTAATGTCTAAAAAAACTAAATCGGGACATTTTTGTTCTAAACGTTCATAAGCTTGTTTCCCATCGGTGACTGCACTGATACTATCGAAACCTAAGGTCCTTAGAACTTTTTCTGAGATGAAATTCGCAATATCGTCATCATCAACTAATAAGATGCTGATGTTATTCATATCCTAAATATATTTTAAAAGTCGTGCCCTTATTTATTTCGCTGGTTACTTCAATCGTACCTCCATGTGACTCTACAAGTGAATGGACGATATACAGTCCAACTCCGCTGCCTTCTACATGCGTATGCATTCTTTTAAAAAGCCTAAATATGCTGTCTTTTGAACTATTTAAGTCCATGCCAAGCCCATTGTCTTTTATAAAGAGGTACCAACCTTCATCTTTCTTCATTGTTTCTATTTCGATCAATGCCTCTTTATTTGGATGTCTGTATTTGATGGCATTAGAAATCAAGTTTTGTAAAATACTTTGAAGATGAAACTGTGGATAGTTGATATAAGGAGCTTTTGTAAAATCTGCTCGAATTGTCACTTTAGCTTCAATAATTTGGGTGGCTATATTATTTTTTACGCTATTTAACACCTCTGTAAATGGAAGTTCTTCATCAATGGGAAGAAGGTCCTCCTGTATGGCCATAACATCATTTAAGGTGTGAATAGTATGCTGCATTCTTTTGATAGAGGTAATTAACTTGTCAAATAACTCTTGGCAGTTTTCTTTGATGACGCCTGATTCATCTATTAATTTGGTCAATGAAAGAACGTTGGTCAGTGGTGCTTTCATATCATGTGCCGCTATATAATTGAGCTCTTCTAGGCGCTTGTTGGCTCTTATTAGCAGGCGTTCTGTTTTTTTAAGTGCTGTTATATCCCTTGTAACTATGGCGAGGCCTTCTTCGGTATTAAACGCTCTAACGCTAAATTGTTTATTCCCAATTTGCCTTGGATTGCTTACATCTTCGCTTATAAAGGGCTTGCCGTTTTTTATTACTTCCTTGTATTCTTTTAAAAGGCCTGATTTTTCAACGTCTGGAGCAAGTGTTTTAATAAATTGACCAATGCTTTGACTGCGTGTCTTTTGTATGAGGTCAAGACCCGCTGTATTGATTGCTACTAAATGGAGTTTTTTATTGTAAACGGAGATGGAGTCAGGAGAGTTTTCTATAAAGGCTTGTAATATTTTCATTTTGATGCTGGTGAACGACTATGTTTATCGATTAGGGGAAATTTTCGTCGTTATACGAAATAAACCTTTCACTTTAATTTAAGGTCACGTGAAATACAATTATTTAAGGGACTGATGATTCCACCGTAAGCCTCGTGTTTAAGAGAGTTGCAAAGTGAAATCTAATAAATAAAGCTTTTAAATCAATTTAGTCGTATGTATATAAGCGCATTAAATATTGTTTTGCTATTCAAGTATACAGAAAACCCCTGCGTTAAAAGAAGCGATTTTTGATTTTGTATCAAGAAAGATAAATGAATTTTTAATAGTTAAATATTTCAGTTAGTCGATTAAGTACGATTTTAATATACTTAGTGCTGATTAATCTAAAGGTAAAACCTACAGTAGTAATATGATATTGACCAGAATGTGTCTTTTGTAAAGCGGGTATGTATGGTATGATTATGAAATAGAAGACAGATGATACGACAGTATCTCTTTCAGTTATTTCTGTAGGATGAACATAAATGAAGTTGTGCCAGATCCTAACGACCTTTTAGGTTTCGGAAGACACAAATCCAAACTAAATCTTTTGAGAGGCTATTCAGAGCCATTAATTCAAAACTGGTAGTTCACAACCTCATTGTTAAAAGGAGAGTGACAGCCGAGGCTAGTGTCATCCGTATACCACTTCAATCAAAGGGAAACAGCAATCATATGGCAACCGAAGATTGCACTGAAGAATAGGTAAGCGTAAAAAGTAGTATGCTGCTCGCGTAGATTAATAAGGAACATAAGTAAAGAAAATAGGAAACTATCATTTTGGGTTTAAAATACATCATAGGGCTTATAACGCTTTCTTATAATAGGATTTATAACCACTTCGGCAAGTAAAAATGAGAGAGCCAATTTTGAAGAGGTGCTATAAATAGCACCTATGGTTTTATCCACCAACTCGTTTCACTTTAAAGCCTTTTTCTCTTAGCATTTCCATGATGCGATCACGGTAATCGCCTTGAATAATGATCTGATCGTTTTTAAAACTACCACCTACACCTAATTGTATTTTAAGTTCCTTGGCGAGAATTTTAAAGTCGGCTGTTGCTCCTGTATATCCAGCAATGATCGTGTTTACTTTACCCTTACGTTTTTCAAACTTACATTCTAAGGGGTTTTCCTGCAGCCAGACATTGCTTTTTTCAGGTGGCTGTTCTTCCTTAAAATCGTGTTTTGGGAAAAGATTTTTTAGTTGGTCACTTAAGTCCATTTGTTATTTTTTTAGAGTGTGGTTGGGTCTTCATCTTGACTATGAGTGTCAAATATAGAATCTTTTTTCTCCTGTAGTATGGAAACTCCTTTTTGCAATAATAAATTATTAGGATAGGTGATTAACTCTCCTTCATCCGTTATAAGTAGTGTATAGAATCCTTTGATATCACTTATTACTGCCGTAACTGGTAGGTCTTTGTCATGTATGCGTATGCGGTCTCCAATTTTATAAGGAAATGTAAAATAAAGAATAAAACTCGCTGTAATATTACTTAGAATGCTCCAATTAGCAAATAAAGCCACACCTACAACCGCAAAGGCAGATCCTAAAGCCACCCAAAAACCTTCTGTAGTTGATCCCCAAACTAGAATAATGGCGATAGCACAAACGCTCCAAATGACGTATCCTGTGTACCTGTTCAAATATTGTTTGCGCAATTCTGATCTGGATACTTTTTTAGAAAGCTTAACAGCACTCCAAATAATAAAGCGGTGAATGATAAAGGTGCATACTACAAGCGACAGCGTTAATAGCACCTCTGGTTTTAAAAAGAATTCTTTCATAATCCTAAGCTATCTCTCAGGATTGCGTCTTTATTTCCGTTCTTTGTCCAGTAGGCGGTATTAATAGACTTTTTAAGTGTTCCTGTAGAAACCATAGGAGCCGCACCATCTTTATAACGATCCATCCAGGAAAGAATGCGATATGGAAATGTTTTTTCGGTTTTAAAGGCGATCGTTCTTTCTAGTTTTGTAAATATAACGCTGTACAAATAGCCGTCTTGAATCTCGCTTAATGTTGCGATCGCATCGTAAGGTTTTGTCTCGACATGCTTTAACCTTAAGTATTCGGTACTAGGGATTATTTTTATTTCTCCTGTAGGCATAGCCTTAGGATCCAGTCTCAATTGTGCTGCAATCTGATTTTCAGTCAAGACATTGTCCACTTCAAATTTTTCATTCCCTTCACTTTGAAAATAGGAATAAAGGGACACCTTATATGCATCGCCATCTTGATTAAATTGCATGTAGGTATGACCGCACCACTCCTGAATGGAAGTAGCAATTTTAATAGCATTATCT
>NZ_JBLIGN010000028.1:0-32153 GCF_047636915.1 Nonlabens sp.
AACTTGATAAAATTCTGATCTGCGATCATCCTTTTTTCGTGCCATTTCTCCATCTCATTTTTGTTGCAGCTTCCTTCTAATACCTTAAGATCAAAGTGTCAGATGCGATCGGATTATTACATCCAACTTCTTATATGTGCACTAAAGTAACACATATCCACTAATGATCTCCGGATAAACCTATGTTTTTGTGGCACTTATCCGCACAAGATCGTTCCCATAATAGGTAGGTACAGGATGCTTTTTTATGTGGACAACCCTTATGCTGCCATGCCGCTAAAAATAAGCTCGATCTACAAAAGTTTATTTCTTTTTGATCTACTCCTTTAAGGCTCTAAAAAAATACAACTCATGATCCAATGCTAAATCTGGATGCAGGATCTTAACGAGGTCTTTTAAAACTAGATCCGGGCGCATACTTGCCTCTTCATAATAAAGAACGCCTCCTTTTGCGCCTACAGTTAGCGCATGCGTGTACACTTGCCTGTTTTTAAAAGAATCAAAAAGTGCATAGGATTTGTTATCGGCCAGCATTTTTGAATAACTGGTGTATTGTGCTGGTGCAATCCAGTACGTGGCTTCCCGACCGTCTATAAGTACTTTTTCTATGTTATAAGCCAGAGAACCGGTCCCTTTTGTGGCCGCGTACAAATAGTCGGCTCCGGCATCCTTTAATATTTTTCCTTGCCAGGAGTTTCCGTAAGGCAAATACCATTGATCTTTATAGGTAGCACCGCTTAAAACTTTGGGACGTTCCAGATGTGCCGCTAATTTTAAGGTGTTCTGGTATTCCTTTTCTATAGTTTTAAAAATGCTGTCGGCTTCTTTTTCTTTACCGTATAACACCCCAAAAAGTTTGATCCATTCTGCTTTTCCCAAAGGATGCTCTTCTACCCAATCGCCATTATACAGAACCGGAATACCAGCTTCTTCTATTTTTTGATATGTAGGATTGCTATCATCAATACTAAAACCCATGACGAGATCTGGCTCTAAAATTATAGCAGCTTCAACATTCATGAGTTGATTGGTACCTAGTTCTTTTATGTTTCCAGCATCTATTAAGGATCTAACTTTTGGAGCACTGATATAGTCGGTAGCAGGAAAACCTATCAAGGATTTTTCTTCCCCTAACAATACCAATGGCGTGATATGAGTGGTAGAGGTCACTACTATTTTTTCAATAGGAATAGGGATCCTCACTGGCAAATTGGCTTTTGAGACGAATTCTCTTCCCTGGTGTTTAACTAGTGTAAAGGGATAATTTACCGCACTATCTGGCCATGGGTTTTTAATCGTTACCTGGTAACCCGTTGCGGTAGTTTTAATTTGAAAACCACGCGCATAATTTACTTCTATAGGAGCATAACCAGTTTGATCTTCAGCGACTGGAGTGGTTTTGTTCTCCACATCTTTACAAGAGTGTAGTATAAAAACCAATAATATAAGATAAAGTATAGGCTGTTTCATAGACCTCAAAAATACCAAATATCAGCAGCAAGAAAAGACTTTGTTCTCCATTTAGTTAAAAAAACTTGGGCTATTAAGGCAAGTAGGTGCATTAAATTACTACTTTTACAGCTTGAAATATGGTTTTAAGGTACTGTAATCAGCTTACTTTTTTTATCTCGCTTTCGCGAAAGCGGAACATAAGATGTTCTTGCCGCTAGCTTGGAGATGTGAAAGTAAATGTTAACAAAACCTAAAATTAAAAGGGAATCTAGTGCAATTCTAGAGCTGTTCCCGCAACTGTAAACAAAACGTCTGTAAACGACGTCTTTTATTTTAAAAGGTAAAATCAATACGGCCACTGAGTCCAGGACTTGGGAAGGCGATTTTATTTTGAAGTCAGGAGACCTGCCACACTTCATCACAAGAATTGTTCATCTTCGGGATAGAGATAGCGATGAGTTTTTATGGATGTAGGTACCACGCTGGTTTTCTTGATACGTATGAGGCGATTAGCAGGCGCAGCGACTGCTTGTTAATACAACGAATTGTCAAAGTGCTGATTACATCTGGTATTCCCTCTTCAAAATTTCCGTTTCGAGCTTAAAAACCTAAAAATGAAAATACAAATCATCGCCTTGAGCGTTATGATTCTTCTAGTTGTGTCGGGAAATGCACAAGTAGTCCAAGACTCTACGACAACAAAACTGGAAGAAGTGATCGTTACAGCTTCCTCAAAATTTGACTTACAACGCAAAGACAGTGGTAAGCCAGTCATTAAAATTACACGAGCAGATATGGAAGCACAACGGGCCTCTAGTATTGCAGACCTCCTCAACCAGTACGCAGGTATCGAAATCAATGGCGCTCGCAGTAATGCAGGACAAAATCAAAGTTACTTTATACGTGGTGGAAACAGCCGTCAGGTTTCTTTCTTGATCGATGGAGCCCAGGTAAATGATCCCAGTAATATTGCTGGAGATTTTGACCTGAGGTTAATAGATATTGATCAAATTGAAGAAATCGAAATCTTAAAAGGTGCAGCCAGTACACTTTATGGAGCAAATGCCAGTACGGCGGTCATCAATATAAAACTGCGTAAAGCACCCAAATCGGGAGTACGTGTGAATGTCGCTTCCTTTATAGGAACTAATAAAAGCGTGGAACAAGCTAACAATGGACTTGATGAATACAATAATAGCATCCAACTTCAAGGCGCCGCAAAAAATGGACTTACGTATGGCGTAGGACTCAACCATCAAAAAACCGACGGCCTAAGTGCTGCAGAGAGTGCTGATGATAATGAGCAGTTGGAAGCTGATGAGTTCAATCGCATCAACCTTCTCGGTCGCATAGGGTATAACAACAATAAGGACTTCAAGTTGAGCAGTTACCTTTCTTTTGATGAATACGTAGCGGAGTTTGATAACGGTGCTTTTACAGACGGTGATAATGAAACATACAGCCGTCAAATACGCTGGGGAACTAACATGAACTGGAAATACGCTGAAAAAGGAGAGCTGGTATATACAGATGTGAGCACGCACACCCGTAGAGATAATAGGAGTAATTTCTCCTCTATCTTTAATGCAGACGGATATTCACTAGATCTTTATAATAAATACACCTTTGACTTATCTGATGGTTCTAGCTTAAAAACCATATTGGGTTTTAACTTTAATAACCAGACCTATGAAGATTTTAGTATCCCATTCGGTAGTACAGATTTTGCCCAAAATGCAAATAAAGACAATGTGAATTTTCAGATTTACGATCCCTATTTTAATGTGGTCTATTTGAGTGGTATCGGTTTTAATATCAATGCAGGAGCACGTTACAACATGCACAGCAATTACGATGGCAAATTAGTGTACAATTTCAATCCTTCTTATAGATTTAGTGCAGGAGAAAATACGTTCAAAGCATATGCCAGTTACAGCACCGCTTACATCACGCCATCCTTGTTTCAACTGTATGCAAGTGGCTTTGGGAATGAAGACTTAGCACCAGAAGAAAATGCCACTTTAGAAGCAGGACTTTCTTGGAGTAAAAACCAGTCGAGCCTAGTCGTTACAGTTTTTCAACGGGAAGAAGATAATCTGGTGCAGTTTGTAACTATTGATCCAGCTACCTTTACGTCACAATATCAAAACGTAGAAGAACAATTGACAGCAAGAGGTGTTGAAATTATGGGACAAACTCAGTTGTTTGATAAATTAAACGTGACAGCCAACTATACATTTACAGAAAGAGATAATGTACCACAATTGAGACGTATTCCTAAGCACAAGGTAAATGCTAGTGCCAGAATAGAAGCTTTTAAAGGAGCTTTTTTAACCGCAAGATATCAATACAACCACGAGCGTGGCGATGCCTTTTTTGACCTCAATACATTTAGCACTCAAAACGTTGAACTAGAAAGCTACCAGCTGGTAGATCTTGATGCTACCTATAAATTACCGACTAAAGAGGTTACTTTTTTCGGAGGTGTTGCTAACTTGTTAGATGAAGATTTTCAAGAAGCAGTAGGTTTTCAAACTCGCGGTAGAACGTATAAAGTAGGAGTGAGGTTGGGTTTTTAATGTAGGAATACTACCAATTTAGTTTTTAAAGGAGTGTACATAAACGGAATTGTTTAAATTTAATCCTAGTTGTGCATTTTAGTTTACTTCTATAAAGAAAAAAGGCTGCTCCGATGGAGTGGCCTTTCTTTTTGAATAGTAGCAATTGATTTGGTTGTTGAAATTAAGAACGACACCTACTATTTTTAGTGTACATGATGAAGAAAATCGCCTGTCAGACGGGTATTGCTGTTGTACCTAGAAACATTTTTATAGGTCGTATAAAAAGTGTGTTTAAAAGTTAATTGCTCAATAAAAAAACTAAAGGCTGGTCTAATCGTTGATTCCATGAATTTTCAGAATGGTCTGTGCCTTCAAAAAGCAAGTTTTTAGAATCCGTTTCTGTATAGCCTTTAGATTTTAAAATACGGTTCACTCTTGGAGCGTATTGTGGATAATGCTGGTCTAATGTTTTATTGCCATAATCGAAATACAATTTATGACTGCCAGCTTTTGGTAAATTATGTTCCATATACTTAAAAATAGACTCCGGATAAGGATTGTTTTCTATAGGTAATGCCCCAACCCAATGGGTAGAAAGGCAAGCAGCGGCTCCAAAAACATTAGGATATTCACTTATGGCATACATAGACATTAATCCACCCATGCTGGAACCCATAACAAAAGTGTTCTCTCTATCAGTATGTACCGCATAGGTTTTGTCAATTAGGGGTTTTAATTCCTCTACCATAAATTCTAAGTACTTATCTCCATTAAAGTCCTTAATGGTAACAGGTTTTCCCGAAATACTCTTCTGTAGAGTACTTTTATCTTTAGATATATAACCAATTGCTTTTTCAGGAAATAGATCTTGCCATCTCATCTGCGGTATATTATGAATAGCTACGACTATAAAATCCTTAACCTGTTTCTCATCCACTAATCTGGTTGCCCATTCGTCTACGTTCCATTCTTGTTTGTTCCAGGTTGTAGTGCTGTCAAATAGCATCTGACCGTCGTGCATGTATAGAACCGCATATTTTTTATCTTTTGAATAGGTAGCAGGTAACCATACATCTACTGGTCGAGGAGTGATTTTACGGGATGGAAAACGAGCTATTCTAATTAATTTGCCCTTAGATAAAACAGCGCTTTTTACAACAAACGATGTCGGATTTGAAGTGCCGCTTTGTACTTCTGTATGTTTATTTATTATTGATTTACAGGAGGTTATCAAAATAGTCCCTATTATGAATAGTAGTTTTTTCATTGTATTAGCTTCTTATGAGAGGTAGTAGGAGGGTATGTTTCTGTCTTTTATTTCTTTTATTCGGCCTAAGATACGTTTCTATTACAACAAAAATAGCCCTCATATCATTTCACGATCTTGTCAGTGGGTTACAGGGGGTTCTTAATTTTTACAGGAGCGTATATATGACTTATATGCCTTAAGTCTCAAAACGTTTTGTACAGTTGATTCACGCATATAAATAGACAGCAGCGCCCATGGAGCTTTCCATAACGCCGGTCTGTTTTGCTTTTTTGGAAGTTGGAACTTTGTCGTTGACAAATGCTAAGAGCTCATCAGTTGATGATTTGAAACAGTTATCGCTCTACCATTTATCGTTGATATAGTTTTTTTAGTTCTGCTTTCGCGAAAGCAGATTCTGTAAAACCAATTGTCAATGGAGGCATATACACCCTAAAACACCGCTCAACATCGTTTTATAGGGCAATAATATGTCTGGTGGTAAAACAGTTGTCACTACTTACAGATTAGAATGTCCGTGTTGCTTTAAAGAATATTGATAGAGCTCTCCTTTTCCAGAAAGTCCCAGCTTTTGAACCATGTTTTTCCTGTGCTTGTTGACCGTACTGATAGCGGTACCACGTTCTGTTGCAATTTGCTGACTGGTCATTCTTTTTGCGATGGAAATAAGGATATCTCGCTCGCTTCTAGAAAGGATTTTTTTTCTATTTTTAAAGGATTTAATTTGCTCTATTTGAAATTTCACGTGCTCATCAAAGAAGCTTTTCCCCTCATAGACATCTCTAACAGCCTGCCTTAAGTCTATTAAAGGGCTGCTTTTTAAAACATATCCATCTGCACCAGCATCTAACATATCTTTTAAAGCACCGGTATTATCAAACATACTTAGCGCGATCACTTTAGTATGTGGCCTTTTATTTTTAATAGCTCTACAAAGGTCGATTCCATTCATTTCTGGCATACTTATATCTGTTAAAACAACATCTGGTAAGGAATTTTCAATTCGTTTCATCAGTTCTAAACCATTGGTAACCGCATAGAGTACTCTGATGTCTGGATCTTGTTCTAGAAAAAGTTTTAGTCCATCACTTAGAGAAACATGATCCTCTGCAATTGCTATGGTAATCATGCTAGTGGTATTTCTATATTTATGGTGCACCCACCACGTTTAGTACTAGAATCTGCAACAAAGGTACCTTTCATATCCCTTACCCTTTTTTTTATATTTTCCAAACCAATACCTTTGTTACCAGTACTGCTATAGTCAAAACCTTTACCATTATCTTCTACCATGATATCTAATGTAGTAGCATATTCTGTGATGTTTATGCTTGCTTCGGTAGCCTGTGCGTGCTTCATTACATTGTTGATTAATTCTTGAATCATTCTAAAAAGGTAAAGTTCAGTAGTGTTGCTCAACCTACCATGAAATTGACTGTGTACCACCTCCACATCTAGTTTTCCGGTTTTATTGATTTTATCTGCCAGATCCTTTAAACTATTTATCCAGCCATCTTCACTTAATACCCTACTGTTTTGTGTGTGGGAAAGTGTGCGCACTTTTGCATAAGTTTCGCTTAAAATACCACATGCGTTTTCAAGTATGGATTTTGAATATTCATCGCTAGTGCGTTCTTTAGCATTTTCCAGAGAGATCTTAATAGCGGTTAATGAACTTCCTAAATCATCGTGAAGATCTGAAGCGATTTTTAGGCGCTCCTTTTCTTGTCCTGCAATCATAGCGTTTATACTTGCCAGCTCTTGATCTTTCATTAATTTGAGCTCTCGTTCTTCTTGTGCTAGCTTTCTTTCGGCCATTATTTTTTTGCTTTTGTAATGGTTCAAGATAAAGTAACCAGCAATTCCTATCGCTACCACCAGCAAAAACATCAATAAGTTGTTGCTAGCTTGATTCCTCAAATTTTCAGCTTCTAATGCTACATTCTTAAGTTCTTTTTCTACCGTTTCATATTTTGTTTGTATTTCATGAAGTTGACGGGCATTATTGGAAGATTCTATCGTGTCGTTCATTTCTAGATGCTTGTAGTAGTAGGCAGTGGCATCTTTGTAGTTTTCGTTATTGGTTAGAATATCTGCCTTATTACGTAAAATAGTCAACAAAAGTTGATGGTCAGAACCAGACCTTGCCATAAGCTCTGCTTCAGTAATATTCTCTAAAGAAGCCTTATGGTCTTTTAATGCCGCTCTTAACATGGCCATATTATTTATACGTTGAGCTATGGCGAGGGTATCGTTTGTTTTTCTGGATCGCTCTAGATTGCGTTCAAAATAAAATAAGGTAGAATCATAGCTGCCTTTAAAATAATGAATCGTACCCATATTGTTCTCAATACCTAATAGTTCTTTTTGAAGATTATTTTGTTCGGCAATACGCTGCATCTGATAATTATATTTCAATGCTAGGTCATAATCTTCTCCTATTAATTCTGTGTAAAAAGAATTGTATATACAGTCTATTTTAAGTTTTGGGTCATCAAGTTCCTCCGCTATAGCGCAATTTTCTTTGATTAAAGAGGGTGCGGCTGTGCTGTATTCTGAAACTGAATTTGCAATGCGCATCAGGTAATCATTTGCATTGTAAATGACCATGGTACTAGCATATACATGTAAAGCTTTTACCTTTAATAAAGTTGTATAGGCATCTATCAGCTGGTTTTCTTGGAACTTTATAATTCCTTCGTTGAGTAAGTAACTTGCTTGTTCATTTTTAGAAAGATGGTTAAAGTCATATTGACTTAAAGCCTCTTTTGTCTCCTCAATCTGACCGCTATCCAACAGGGTAAGCATATCATTAAAGGGTACTAATTCTTGCGCATTTAAAAAGGGGCTTGAATTTAAAAGGACAAATAATAAGAATAATAATACGTTTCTCATAATACACAGTTGGCAGGCTACAATATAAGAGTTTTGTATCAAAAGTTAATAGCTCCCTAACCAATTCATAAAAATTTTTATAAAACGATAAATTTTAACCTGTTTACTAACAGAATTTTTTAGTTCAAAGGCGTATTTTTGAGAATACCGTTATAGAAACTTCAAATTCAAATTATTTATGAGACATTTTAAAATTGCCAGTGGACTACTTGCTGTTGTTCTAGCATTTTCTTGTCAAGAGCAAACAAAGGAACAACAAGGAACTAATAAGCAAGAAATAGAATTCAATTATAAGGTAACTGAGTTTGCAGATATAGGAGTCTTGCGCTATCAAATTCCAGGTTGGGAAGAACTAAATCTTCAACAACAAAAACTGGTGTATTACCTAACTCAAGCCGGTTTAAGCGGAAGAGATATTACTTGGGATCAAAATTACCGACACAATCTTGCGGTTAGAAAAGGTTTAGAAGAAATCTACACCAACTATGAGGGAGATAAATCTACTGTAGAATGGAAACAGTTTGAAACATATCTGAATAGATTGTGGTTTGCAAATGGGATTCACCATCACTACAGTATGGATAAGATGAAACCAGAGTTTTCAAAAGAATACCTTACCGCTATAAGTACAGATGCAGGTGTTCAAATTCCAATGGAAGCTGTGGAAGTATTATTTAATGATGTAGATGCAAAAAAAGTAGTATTGGATAAAGATAAAGATATCGTGCTCGAAAGTGCTGTCAATTTTTATGAACCTGGGATTACCACCGCTGAGGCCCAAGAATTTTATAAAACCCGTGTCGCAGACAAGGAAAAACCTGTGGAAATAGGTTTGAACTCTAGGCTGGTAAGAAGAAATGGTCAATTAATGGATGACGTCTATAAAAGTGGCGGTCTTTATGGAGAAGCAATTGATCAAATCATTTACTGGTTACAACTGGCACAAGGAGTAGCAGAAACAACGCAACAAGCAAAAGCCCTAGGCTTACTCATTGAATATTATCGAACAGGTAGTCTTGATACATGGGATGAATATGCGATCGCGTGGAGCACGAGTACCGATGGTGCGGTAGACTGGATCAATGGTTTTATAGAAGTCTATAACGATCCTATTGCTTATAAAGGGAGTTATGAAACTATCGTACAAATCAAAGATTTTGATATGTCACGACAGATGAGCGTAATGAGTGAGAATGCACAATGGTTTGAAGATAATTCTCCGTTGATGCAAGAGCATAAAAAAGAAAAAGTAACTGGTGTAAGTTATAAAACCGTAAATGTTGCTGGAGAAGCTGGTGATGCAAGTCCATCCACGCCCATAGGAGTAAATTTACCTAATAATACCTGGATAAGAACTGTTCATGGCAGTAAATCTGTTTCTTTAGGTAATATTATTGCAGCATATGCAAGTGATGGCGGCTCAGGAAGACTTCAGGAATTTGCTCATGATGAAAAAGAAATAGAATTAGAGAAAAAATACGGTGCCAAAGCTGATAAATTACATACCGCATTACACGAAGTCGTAGGTCACGCCAGTGGACAGATCAATCCTGGTGTAGGAACCCCTAAAGAAACTTTGGGAAGTTATAAATCTACTATAGAAGAAGGACGTGCAGATTTATTCGGTCTGTATTATCTAATGGACTCTAAACTTGAAGAAGTAGGACTCGTAAAAGATTGGAGAAATTATGGTATGGCGGCCTATGATGGTTATATTAGAAATGGCTTGGTGTCTCAATTGATTCGCTTAGAAATAGGTAAAGATGTAGAAGAGGCACATATGCGCAATAGACAATGGGTTAGCGCTTGGGTTTATGAAAAGGGAAAGCAAGAAAACGTGATCGAAAAAGTTATAAAAAATGGTAAAACCTATTATGATATTAAGGATTACGATAAATTAAAAATTCTTTTTGGAGAATTGTTGAGAGAAACACAGCGCATTACTAGTGAAGGAGATTTTGCAGCTGGACAAGCTCTAGTAGAAAACTATGGTGTAAAAGTAGATCAATCGATTCATCAAGAGGTACTGGATAGAAATAGTAAATTTAAAGCTCCTGCCTATAGAGGTTTTGTAAATCCCGAGATCGTTCCAATAATAGAAGAAAACGTGATTACAGGTTTTACAGTGGAGCAACCAGCAACGTTTGCAGAGCAGATGTTGATGTATTCAAAGAAATACGGTTTTTTAGACAGATAAATAAGCTTTCGCGAAAGTGAGAATGACAGAAGTAATGGAAAAAAACTACAGTGCTTTTTCTGATACCATAACAATCTTTAGATGCGCATTAAAATTTAAATTTATTGTTTTAGGTTTTTACTCACCATAAAGCCAATACTTAAACCATTTCTGTTGTACAGGATTAGTAAGCATCTAAGGATGAAATTTTATTTAAAAATTGATCCTTAGATGCTTATTTCTGTAAGCTAAATTTGATAGTAACGAGAAGTAAAATAAAAGATACAAACCCTATAAGTACCCAAAAAACACCTTTATAATTCTTCTTGTGCAGTTGCTTATCCTTTAGATACATCACTGATATAATGATGCAAAAGACGATAAAAAAAGCAATCCCGAAATAAATTTGTCCAGAACTAAACATAGGATCTTTGACAACTAGTGGAAATACATTCATGAATAACTTATTTTTACAAAATTACAAACCAAAACTAGCAAAAGCACTATACTTATGAAGAAACAAATAAAAAGTGTACATAAATTTCATACTGCCTTTCAGCTAGGTATCAACAGCGCTCCAATTGCAGATATTACCGAACGCCGCCATCAATTGCGTTTTGAATTGATGAAGGAAGAAAATGAAGAATACCTTGAAGCTGCCCAGAACAACGATCTTGTCGAAGTGGCTGACGCTTTGGGAGATATGCTTTATATTCTTTGCGGTACCATTATTGAACATGGAATGCAAGATGTGATTGAAGATGTTTTTGATGAGATTCAACGATCTAATATGTCCAAGTTAGGAGCTGATGGATTGCCTATATATAGGGAAGACGGTAAGGTGCTTAAAGGACCTTCTTATTTCAAACCTAACTTTACAAAGGTTTTAGAAAAAGCAGTGAGATAAACCTATAAGTCCCTAAGTAACAATTCTAGGATGGCATTATTTTTAATGAAGTAGTATAAGAGTTATAATTCCTGAAATATACCCCAGTAGCGCAAACCGAGAAATATTCTTTACATACCACATAAAATCAAATTTTAAAATCCCTATTTGAGCTACTCTAGCTGCACTGCCTATGATAAGAATAGTTCCTCCAGCAGCTGCACACGAAGTAAGCAATTCTCAGGATGCATCATCTGGAGTGCACGCTTCTAAGGAATACTTTTAGTTACGTCACCTATAGAAGACCTGGCTCCAACTGAATTTGCTGCGATCATTATAACACCAGCAAAAGCTAAAGGTCTTTTAAAATTTTTAATAGTTTTCTCAATAAGGCTGCCATAACAATAGCTGTAGTTAGAGGATCTAGAGCTGCTGATAAAAGAAAATGAGTGTGCGCCATATCCAGATAAGCGTTACTTTTTTCGTTGTTTTAATAAGATCTGTAATCATGGAAAAGCCTTCGTGTGTATCTATGATCCTTACAATAGTCATGTTACCGAGTATAAAAAATAACACCTCGGTTGTTTCTATTAGGTGCTCTTTAAGACTGTCATCAATAAATGACATATAGTATGGCCATTTATCTGAGGTATGATGGTATGTGTTACATAGACAAATAGAACCGAGCATAAGGTCTTAGTAAGAAGAGACGCTGCAGCTTTATCAATTTTAAAGACATGCTTCAATGCTATACATGTATATCTTAAAATAATAACTAACGGAATGGCGCTGTACACAAATCTATACTCGCATTGCTTTTAGTTTAATTTAATATCCATTTCTAAGGTAGGTAGAGGGCATTATCCTGACTTTTATTTTCATTTAAAAAGAGAAACTATGTTGAATTTGATCTCTGGTGAAAGCAAGTTCAGAAATAAATAAAAAAAAAGCGAGCTATGGAAAAATAACTCGCTTTTATAATTTTGGAAAAAATGTGCTATCGCTTTAAAGCAAAATGTCCTTTAAAGTTACGTCCATCAGCAAGCTCTACTAAATACCAGTAATCGCTTGAAGGCATAGGATTACCGTTGTATGTTCCATCCCATCCTTGTCCTGTGGGGCTTATTTGCTTCATTAATTTACCGTGGCGATCAAATATGTAGATAGTAGCATTTGGAATCGTTTCTACAGCAAGAACTTGCCAAGTATCGTGGTATCCATCTTGATTAGGAGTAAAATAGGCTGGACCACCCATGATTACCGCATCCATAGACACTGTTCCACAACCATTTTTATCTTTTATATAAACGGTATAAAAGCCTGGATATAAATTATTAAACCGCGGGCTGTTTTGATATACAAAGTCATCTAATGAGAATTCATAATCCCCACTTCCAGTTACAATGGCAGTCAGAGTGTTTGTATTTACTTCAAACTGCCCTACGTCTACCCTTACAATCCTAGCAACATCAGACTCTACGACAGTTACTGTGGCATTACTATCACAACCATCACTGTTCGTAACAGTTACCGTATAGTCGCCGCCAGCCGATACGTCTATGGTTTGCGTTACTTCTCCAGTAGACCATAAATAACTGGAGAATCCTGGACCTGCGTCTATGGTTTCTGCAACGCCAGCGCAGATTGTGAAGGGCCCTTGATTTGCAATAGTAGGCCTTGCAAATACTTCTATATTAAAAGTAGACACCCTATAACAGTCCGTGTTAGCAGCATTCTCTATTCTTGCATAGATGATCTGTGCTCTAGTAGTATTGGTATACGGAAAATTAAGGGCATTATCACCTGTGTCTGCATCATCCATACTGGTATGATAGGTCACCGTGAAGTCTGTGGTGCTCTGTCCATTATAAATAGAAGCATCTTGTGTGCTAAAGTCAAATTCTTCAAAACCGTCATTGCTTGTATCGTCACATCCCAAGACGTCATTTGCTATTCCAGCGGTAGGTTGTTCACTTACGGTTAACGTAAAACTAGTATAGTCAGCACATTCTGGGTTTGCAATGGTCTCTATTCTTACAAAAATAGTTTCTGGAGTAGTTGCACTGCTTGTGTACATGCTGGCAATACCTCCCACATTCATATCGGCATCGTTTTGTGAGGTATGGAACGTGATATTGAAATCACTTGCAGTCTGTCCGTTTAAAACTTGACTATATGCCGTACTTAAATCAAATACTTCAGAACCGTCGTTTCCAACGTCATCGCACCTAATCAGATCTATTACAGGATTTGCAGTAGGTGTAGGACTGATTACAAATCGGAATGTAGTGGTGCCATAACATTCTGGATTAGTAGAGTTTTCAATTCTAGCAAATAAATTAGGGGTCGAACTTGTTACTGAATAAGGACTTGATAAGGCAAGTGTTCTATCCGTGCCGTCAGCTTCTGCTTGTGTGGCGTAATAGGTAACACTGAAGTTAGGGTCAAGGGATGCATTAATAACGTCATCATATTGGCTTAAGTCAACATCTTTAGTTCCATCATTGGAAGGGTCGTCACAAACAATAATATCTGCTGGAATTCCCGGTATGGGAAGGGGATCTACAAATAAATCAAACATCTCTGTATCAGAACAACCTGTGTATGTATTGGTCTGTATTCTTACAAATAAGGTGGTGGGACCACTATTAAAAACAGTCGTTACTGCTGTGGCTCCACCTGCACTTCCTAGATCAGCATCTGACTGAGAGAGAAAGTATTCGATGGTGAAATTTGCTGGATTTTGAGTTCCTAAAACTTCAACATTCTTAGTACTTAAATCAAAGTCTGCTGTACCATCATTGCTCATGTCATCACAAAGACGAAAGTCTGTTACTGCATTTGCAATAGCTTGTTCACTAAGTATAATCGAGATAGGAGTAGTGTTGTAGCAAGAATTATTAGAAACGTTATCTATCCTTGCAAAAATGTTTGTTGTACCTAAATTAATAGTGAATGGATTTACTAGACTTGGATTGTCAGCATCAGCGTCTGCTTGATTTGCATGGTAGGATATTTCATAAGGCAGTGCGGTCTGACTGCCTAATAGGTTAGCACTAAAAAGCGCATTTAAATCAATATCTTCTGTACCGTCGTTTAGGTTATCACAAAGATTTAAAGGACCTAACTGTGGGATTGCTGTAGGTAAATCATCTACTATGATATCAAAGGTATTGGTGTCAAAACAATCCGTATTTGCCACGTTTTCAATACGAACATATATAATTTGTCCACTGCTGCTGTATAAATTACTCACTGGAGTAGCTCCACCTACAGAACCTTGATCTGCTTCGGCTTGAGAAGTGAAATACTCGATATTAAAGTTAGCAGGTACCTGAGCGAGTAAAACTTGAGTAGTTCTACTTCCTAAGTCAAAAACTTCAGAGTTATCGTTAGAAATATCATCACACAGTCGATAAGTAGCTACTGGATTTGCTACTGGCACTACATTCAACTCAATTGTAAAAGTTGTGGTATCAAAACAAAGCTCGTTATTTATGTTATCAATACGTACAAAGAATAAAGTAGTCGCAGTTAAATCATAAGGAGTTAGTTGATCATTTGTACCGGAATCTGCCTCTGCTTGACTCAAGTGGTAACTCACAATAAAAGGTGGGGAAGCCTGGCTGCCTAAAACTTGTACATCAAAATCTGTTAATAGAATTATCTCAGTGCCATCATTACCTGTATCACAAACAGCAGTGTCAAGTACGGTATTTGCCGTAGGAGTGTCCCATACAAATAAATCCACTTCTGTGGAAGAGGTACAGCCGATAGGACCATTATCGGCAAGTCTTATAAAAATACGCTGTGTATTTACAACAACATTATCGTAAGAAGATGGATTCATGACCGGATTCATTCCAGTTGCTGCGTCTGCTGCACTGGTATGATAGGTGATGGTGAATGACGCTGCGGGTAATCCGCTTAATACTTCTGATTCTGTGGTGGTTAAATCAAAATTAGAGAAGCCATTATTATCATCGTCACAATTAATTAAATCATTTGGTCTATTTGCGCCATTGACATTGGCGACGGTTACATCAAATGATACGGTATCGTAACAAACCCTGGAAATGTCATTTTCATTATTTGAAATTCTTGCGTAAACCGCGGTTGTACCTGTTGTGAAGTCATAAGGCATGTCAATAGCTGACACGTTATTATTTGCAGCATTTTGTGAAAGGTGATAGGATACTAGATAGTCTGGGTTGGTTTGCATACCTAATACCTGCGGTCTTTCTATAAAATCGAGGTCTCTGGTTTCAAAACCGTTTCCATCACTATCACATAGAAATACATCAGTTACTGCATTTGCAATAGGATTTGCGTAAATGGTAATTTCAGATGTACCTTCAAATCTAAAACCACCATTACTCACTATTAAGGTAACGGTATAGATACCGGGTGCTGGAAATGTATGTACAGGATTAAATATAGTAGAACCGGCACTACCATCATCAAAATCCCATGAAATTGTAGAAGTATTACATAAATCACTAGTAGAGGCTTCAAATTGCACGGTAGTCCCATCACAAAAATTTACCTGGTCAATCGAACCACTACCAGCAGTCCCAGCAGGAAAAGAATTAAAAGACGGTTCAAAAAACGAGGTTATAAAAGGAGGCAATCCTTCTTGAGAAAAATCATTTAAAGCCAGACCATCATCTACATAATCAGCGGCTAACCCAACTGAATTTGGTGATCTGATAACGCCTAACCACCTTTGACATACCCTAGCGTGATAAATTTTGCCATCAATTCCTAATTGTAAAGCACCCCTGCCACTGTTGGCACCAGTGGCAGGTAGCACAAATGGAGATGAATTCCAGTTAGGGGCGCCTCCTATTTGGTATTGTAAAACTTCTCTATTATTATTAATTCCACAAGCATTGGCAGAATTTGTTGAATTGGCATTTATATAAAGCAATTGAGAATTAGGAGAAAATTCTGCTCCATAAAATCTATTATTAGCACGGGTGGTGGTTAAAGAGATTGGATTGTTTATCACACCTGTGGCTTTGTTAAAATCCATTAACCAACCTCCTGTTGTTGATGACACGTAGGTGGTTGCTATTTTTGATGCATCAGGGGATAGCCTCAGATAACCTATATTGCTATTCCCAGCTGTATCGGTCACAGGTAGATTGGATACGACAGCTCTGCTAGGCAATATAATTCCTCCAGCAGCTGGAAAGGAGGTATATACTCCATCTTCACCAGTTACTATCCAGTAAAAAGTTCCATCGTCATTTAAAGCTGCGGTAAGCTTTTCAGAATAGTTTGGTATTAAAACAACATCTCTTCTTGTTACATCGACGTCACCTAAACCACCATTAAGGTTCATATCTATAATACTATATCTTAATCCGTTAGCTCTGCTGCCTGCAGAAGCTACAGTTATTAAAAAATATCTGTCAGGTCTCAGAAGATCAGGAATAATAATTGCGGACTGCGCGCTTGACGAGTCTCCAGATAATCCAGTACCGTTAGGCATTGGGTTTCCATTTCTATCCCATACGGTAGTACCATCAGAATACATTTGTAGGACTCCACAAGGGTCAGAAATAGAGCTACACCCTTCAATGGTTATTAAATTTCCTGGTGGTGCAGCTACTGGAGCACCAGAAGTAAAATCTACACTTGCCTCTTCCCCAAAAAACCACCAAGCAGCCTCTAGTTGTGCAAAGGTTAGAATGGGAATAAATAGAAAACAAAGTAAGAATAGTTTTTTCATAGTTGTTTGAATATAAAAACGAAAAATAGACAATTTAAATGACTTCTATGAACTGATCATAAAATCGTTTATTAGATGAGATGGATATACCTTTTTTGAAATAATCTTTCTTAAGCAAAGTAACATTTTGAAAAGCTGCAGTAGCAATTTTTAAAACTTTAATGCAGCGAAAAAGAAATAGAAAGACTACAATAAAATTAAGTTTTTTGAATTTAGTAGCTGCAGTAATTGTCTTTGTTTAAAATTAGCCCTGAATAATAAAAATAGCAGGCCTTTTGTGTAGATCGGGAATTTGTTTTTTCCAAAGGTCAACGGTGAGTGTTTTTATGAATTCTGTGGGTAAACTGATATCGCAGGCAACACATATTTTGGTCGTATTAGACAAGCTTAGAAGTAATTCTTCTAACATCTTATTATTGCGGTAGGGCGTTTCTATAAATGATTGTGATTGTTGCTGTTTTATAGAAAGACTTTCTAAATCTTTTATTTTTTTACGCCTATCCTGTTTATCAATAGGTAAATACCCGTTAAACGCAAAATTTTGCCCGTTTAAACCGCTAGACATCATTGCCATAAGTATAGAACTAGGTCCCACCAGTGGTTGTACTCGTATTCCTTTTTCATGTGCAATGGCAATGACATCTGCTCCAGGATCTGCAATACCTGGAACTCCTGCCTCACTCATAAGTCCCATGTTTTTACCTTCTAGGCAGGCTTGTAAAAAAGCAGGTAATTCACTGGTTTCCGTAAATTTATTAATGGTAGAGAAATGCAGGGAAGGCTGAGCCTTTGCTGGGCAAATGCTTTTTATAAACTTACGGGCTGTTTTTTCATTCTCCACAATATAATGATCCACCATTTCTACTACTTTCTTAACCGATAATGGCAGTACCTCCAGCGGGCTTATTTCGCCTAAAGTTACTGGTATAAGAAACAATCTTCCTTTTTCATTCATAATTTAAATTCTTGTTCAGAATTAGGTTGTAGTGCAGCCTCCTTCTTTATTTTTAAAAAATATAGTTGCCGTTGCATCTTCTTAAGCCGGGTATGTTTAAATACCGTAGCTATAAATCTATAATTTGGTAAACCCTTTTATGCCTTAAATAACTACTTACTATATGTGTCACTTGTTTGCTTCCGTCCAAAGGAGTTACTAACCCTTTAAGCATGGTAATGTCTGTCATTTGGATTCTGAGATTGACAAATGCGTAGCCCGTTATTTTCCCATTTTCTAAAAGAATAACACTGCGCTCGGTTATCTCACGACCGCGATCTACAATAATCTTATTTTTCCCGGTTAAACTATAATCATCTTTTATTTTTTGGATCAAGGAGTCTATAGAGATTTCATCACCTTCCTCATTTATAGTAGATTGTTGTTTTTCTAAAAAGTTAGTTCCAGATTTTGAAGAAGAAAAAGTGAGTAGGTAATTAGGATTCTTTTTTGCTGACTTTACTTGTAAGCTAGTCCTATTTTGATTATCTACTTCAAGGTATAGTCCATGAGAAAAATTAGTACTCTTCATCTTACCGTTTAAATAGGGCAGGTGTTTTTTAACTTCTACATATTCTTTTAATAGCGATATGAGTTCACTTCCAGTTTTTTCAAAAGTGACGTCTGCTACTTGACTTTGTATTTCTTTTGATTTTTTATTAGAATCAGTAAAAAGTTGGGTAACTCTTTTCTTTAAATTTTTGCTTTTACTTATATATATAATTTCTCTTGCCGAATTATAAACGTAAAAAACCCCAGTGGAGGTTGGAATATTCTCTAAAATCAATTTGAGATTAGGCTCTATTTCTAAAGGTTTAAAATATTTTAGACTTTGCGAAATTATATTTTTATCGATGTCTTTTTGAAGCAATAGTTTGAATAACTTTACAGTAGCAAGAGCGTCTCCAGTGGCTCTATGCCTATCAGTTATTGGGATGCCCAGTGCTTTTGTAAGTTTTCCTAAATTAAAGCTTTTTTGTTCTGGCAGTAGGCTTTGAGCTAATTCAACAGTACAAAGCGTAGGTCTCTCATACTTAAAACCTAATCGGTCAAATTCAAGGCGCAACATGCGATGATCAAAATCTGCATTATGAGCCACGAGTGTTACGTCTGTGGTGATTTCAATAATTCTTTTTGCCACTTCAAAGAATTTTGGAGCACGTTTTAACATGGCATTATTGATTCCAGTTAATTTCACCACAAAGGGCTGGATTTCTTTCTCTGGATTAACCAAGCTGGCAAATTGGTCTATTATTTCGTGACCATCAAATTTATAGATAGCAACTTCAGTAATACCCTCTTCGTTAAACTTTCCGCCAGTGGTTTCTACATCTACTATTGCGTACAAATCTTAATTTTTAATAGACAATTATGTCTGTAATTATAGGGCGTAAGCTAACAAAAAAAGCCGTGTTATAAACACGGCTTTAGGTAACTTATACAACTATTTATCAAATCTTGGCTCCATAAATAATATGATAAAGATCTTCGTATCGTGCTTTAATATTTCTCCGTTTTAATTTAAGAGTAGGCGTGAGGTGCTCTGCTTGTATGGTCCACTCTTCTGGAGTGAGCTTAAAAGCCTTAACACGTTCCCATTTTCCAAACTTCTCATTGTGTTCCTCTACTTCCTTTTGGAATCTAGCGATGACACGCTCATTATTACAAAGGTCTTTCCAGTCATTAAAAGTAATTCCTTTATGTTTTGCCCAGTCCGTAAGGAATTCAAAATTAGGCTGTATAAAAGCAGCAGGCATTTTTTCTCCCTCACCAACAACCATTATTTGCTCAATAAAGCGACTTTGTTTCATCATGTTTTCAATGAGCTGCGGTGCCACGTATTTACCACCAGATGTTTTGAACATCTCTTTTTTACGATCTGTAATTTTTAGGAAACCTTCGGCATCAATTTCTCCTATATCTCCCGTATGGAAATACCCGTTTTCATCGATAGCTACTTTGGTTTTTTCTTCGTCCTTAAAATAGCCCATCATACGCTGGGGACCGTTGATCATAATTTCCCCATCTTCAGCAATCTTTACATCCGTATCTACGAGCATTTTACCTACTGTACCTATCTTAAAACCTCCATCACGCATATCATTAACAGAGATTACAGGGCTGGTTTCCGTAAGACCATAACCTTCCATAACAGGAATTCCCGCTGCGTTAAATACTCTCGCCAGTCTAGGTTGAAGTGCTGCACTACCGCTTGCTATAGCTAGTAAATTACCTCCTAATGCTTCTTGCCACTTACAAAAAATTATCTTCCTAGCAAGACCCAATTTCTTTTCATACCACCAGCCTTTTGCACCATAAGGTTCCCATTCTAGGCCTAATTCAACGGCCCAAAAGAAAAGCTTTTTCTTTATTCCAGTAAGATCAGCTCCTTTGGAGATGATTTTATCATATACCTTTTCTAGTAATCTAGGTACGGCACTCATTACCTCCGGAGAAATCTCTTTGAGATTATCTGAAATGGTTTCTAAGGACTCTGCAAAGTAGATTCCAGTTCCTGTATACGTATACATATATTGAAGCATGCGCTCGTATATGTGACAAACGGGTAAAAAGCTTAAAGCTTTTGATTTCCCCAATTCTATGGGTAATCTGCCAGCACTTATCATGGCATTACTAGATATGTTTTTGTGAGACAACATCACACCTTTGGGACGACCTGTAGTTCCTGAGGTGTATATTAGAGTAGCAAGGTCTTCCACGTCAATAGAAGCCATAATACTTTCTAAGGCTTTTTGATTGCTATCATCTTTTCCTAATTCCTTAATGTCGTTCCAACTTTTACAATCTGCAATGTCTTCAAAGGAATACACTTCGATCAAAGAAGGAACTTGGTCCTTTATGTGTATAACCTTATCATATACTTCTTTGTCGGATACAAAAACATACTTTGATTCACTATGGTTCAAAACATAAGCGTAATCTTCTTCCGAAATAGTCGGGTAAATAGGCACATCCTGAGCTCCAGTTTGCATGATTCCTATATCCATTATATTCCATTCTGTTCTATTTGTAGTAGAAATGATGGCTATTTTATCATTCTTTTGAACGCCTAATTTTAATAGGCCTCTGGAAATGGCATTTGCCTGCTCTACAAAGGACCGCGTAGAGGTTTTTACCCACTCACCATTAACTTTTGAAACTAGGGCATCTTCACGTGGAAATGATTCTAATTGATAATGCGGGAAATCGAATAGTCTTTTATATTGCATGTTTATTTATTTCGTAATGCAAAGTAGTGAAAGATTGTGAATTTTCAAACGGCATTGTTACGGTAATTATAATTTTTAGGGCATCCGTTTTGTGAAAATGTAATTTTTAACAGTTTGCCTCATTACAAAAGCTAATTCTTAACCAGAAAAGAGCTTTTTGTACTTTCTTTCTTTTTTGACTAATTAAAAAGAGCGGTTCTTTTTTATAAATTTAACTTATACTTCTACAGAGCCGGTCTGATTTCTAAAGACCAATTCATTTTCAAAAGCATCTACCAGAACAATACTATCAGCAGCTATTTTACCCGATAAAATTTGTTTGGAGAGTTCATTGAGTACCTCTTTTTGAATTACTCGTTTTACGGGTCTTGCCCCGTATTGTGGGTCATAACCTTTCTTTGCCAGCAATTCAATCGCTTGATCTGTAGCATCGATCACAATTCCTTGTTGAGTGAGAAGTTTAGTAATTCCTTTGAATTGTAAACCTACTATCTCCTTAATCTCTTGCATACTAAGTGGAGTAAACATGACGATGTCATCAATACGATTGATAAATTCTGGTCGCACACGTTGTTTTAATACCGCAAGAACATCTTTCTTAGTTTCATCAGTAAAGCTGGCTATACTACCGTCAAAAGCATCAAAATTCTGCTGTATGATCTCAGACCCCAAATTAGAAGTCATGATGATAATCGTATTTTTAAAGTCTGCTACTCGGCCTTTATTATCGGTAAGCCTTCCTTCATCCAGCACTTGTAACAAGATGTTGAACGTGTCCGGATGAGCCTTTTCTATTTCATCAAGTAATAGAACACTATAGGGTCTTCTTCTGACAGCTTCAGTAAGCTGGCCACCTTCATCATAGCCTATATACCCTGGAGGAGCACCCACTAATCTGCTCACGCTGTGGCGCTCTTGATACTCACTCATATCTATTCGAGTCATAGAATTCTCATCGTTAAAAAGAAACTCTGCTAGTGCTTTTGCAAGTTCGGTTTTACCTACTCCTGTGGTTCCTAAGAACAAAAAAGAGCCTACTGGCTTTTTCTGATCTTGCAACCCAGCGCGACTTCTTCTTACTGCGTCACTTACTGCTTGTATCGCTTCTCGCTGTCCCACAACACGATGGTGAAGCTCATCTTCTAGTTTCAATAATTTCTCGCGATCACTTTGAAGCATTTTAGTGACAGGAATTCCGGTCCATTTTGCCACTACTTCAGCAATGTCTTCATACGTGACTTCTTCTTGAATCAGACGGTTAGAATCGTCATCTGCTTCCATATCAGCTTGCAACTTATCCAACTCTACTTGCGCTTCTTTGATTTTGCCATAACGCAGCTCTGCCACTTTACCATAATTACCATCCCGTTCTGCCCGTTCTGCTTCTAGTTTATAATTCTCTATGTTGGTTTTTGCGTTTTGAATAGCGTCTACCACGCTCTTTTCATTTTCCCATTGTGCGTTAAGCTCGTTGCGAGATTCTTTAAGGTTGGCAAGTTCAGACCTTAAGGTCTTTAACTTAGACTCGTCATTCTCTCTTTTAATAGCTTCGATTTCAATTTCCAGTTGCATGATCTTGCGATCTAATACGTCGAGCTCTTCTGGTTTGGAATTGATTTCCATACGCAATTTTGCAGCAGCTTCGTCCATTAAATCAATGGCTTTATCCGGTAGAAACCTATTGGTAATGTATCGTTGAGATAGTTCTACCGCGCCTATAATAGCTTCATCTTTGATTTGTACTTTATGATGGGTTTCATACTTATCCTTGATTCCTCGTAAAATAGAAATGGCACTTTCTGTATCAGGCTCATCTACAAGTACCTTTTGAAACCTTCTTTCTAGAGCTTTATCTTTTTCAAAGTACTTCTGGTATTCGTCCAGAGTGGTAGCACCTATAGCTCTTAACTCACCACGAGCAAGTGCTGGTTTTAATATGTTTGCAGCATCCATGGCACCTTGACCACCGCCAGCGCCTACTAGTGTGTGTATTTCATCAATAAATAAAACGACATCCCCAGAACTGCTGGTTACTTCCTTAATGACTGCTTTTAATCGTTCTTCAAATTCTCCTTTATATTTGGCACCTGCGATAAGGGCACCCATATCTAAAGAGAAAATTTGTTTGTCCTTCAAGTTATCTGGCACATCACCGCTTACTATTCGGTGGGCAAGGCCTTCGGCAATAGCAGTTTTTCCTACTCCAGGTTCTCCTATTAGAATCGGGTTGTTTTTAGTACGTCTAGATAGAATTTGTAATATGCGACGTATTTCTTCATCGCGTCCAATGACTGGATCTAGTTTCCCTTGATCTGCTTGTTGATTTAGGTTTTTTGCATATTTGTTAAGACTGTTATAAGTCTCTTCTGCATTTTGAGAAGATACGTTAGTTCCATTTCTCAATTCTTCAATTGCCGCCTCTAGACTTTTCTTTGAAATGCCCTGATCTTTTAAGATCTGAGCTGTTTTTGATGTGCCAATAAATAAGGTTAATAATAAATGTTCAATACTCACATATTCATCATTCATCTTTGTCGCTAGTGTGGTAGCGGCATTGATAACCCTATTAGTTTCTCGAGAGAGTTGCAATTCTCCACCTTCTACTTTAGGAAATGACTCTATTTGGCTTTTAATAAGCTGTAAAACAAGATCTAGTTTTACATTTAGTTTTTTAAATAAGAAAGGCAGTACATTTTCATCTACCATCGCGATAGCTAAAAATAAATGTGCGTTTTCTATTTGTTGCTGGCCGTATTCTTGCACAACCTCCTGCGCTTTTTGCAACGCTTCTTGCGATTTTATAGTTAATTGGTTGGAATTCATATCTGTCATTTTAAAAGAGGTTTTCAATTGTCATACCCTTTGTAAATGTGGACAATCAGACAGAATATATTCGTTGTTTCACAGACATATTGACGCGTTTATAAAAGCCTTATGACTTTTGTCTAGAGAAAATGTTTAAATTTGTATATTAGTACTAAGATTAATATAAGGAACGTTTTTTCCGCTTTCGCGAAAGCGTAACATTTAAATTAAGTTATGGGATTTATGGACAAGCTGTTTAAAACACAGCGAGATATTGTAAAAAAAGAGTGGACAGGAATTCAATGGGAACCGTTAGAATCTGTGGATCAATTAGATAATATTATTAATAATTCTACCTTCAAACCTAAGGTTATATTTAAGCACAGCACTAGATGTGGTATTTCTAGAATGGTACTCAATCAATTTGAAAAAGGCTATGAGAAAAATGAAGACGATGTAACCTATTACTTTCTTGATCTTTTAAACTTTAGAGATGTGAGCAACGCTGTTGCTGAAAAATTGAATGTGGTGCATCAATCTCCTCAACTTATTATTTTGTATAATAAAGAAATTCTTCATATTGAATCTCATCAAGGAATAGATATCAAGAAAGTTCAAGAAATAGTGACTCACAAAAAATAGATTATGAATAAAAGAAAGTATTTTTTATTTGTTTTAATTTTGGTGCTTTTTTCTTGTAAGACCAATGTTTTTACAGGTAAAAAGACTTTGAATTTTGTGCCAGACAGCACTTTGTTTCCTATGGCTTTTACCCAGTATGATCAGTTCTTAGGAGAAAACAAGGTAGTCACTGGTACAAAAGATTCCGAAATGATTACCCGGGTAGGTCAGAAAATTAAGACAGCTGCGCAACGATGGCTCAATGCCATAGGAGAAGAGCAATATCTGGAAAATTACCAATGGGACTATAAATTAGTGAATGATTCAACTGTTAATGCTTGGTGCATGCCAGGTGGGAAAATTGTTTTTTATACAGGCATCTTGCCTATCTGTCAAGGAGAAACTGGGGTTGCTATGGTGATGGGACATGAAGTAGCTCATGCACTTGCTAATCATGGAGCACAACGAATGAGTGGTTCACAGTTACAATCTATAGTAGGAACGGGCGTGGCCTTAGGCAGTCAGGCAGCTGGTGCAAAGCAAAGTACACAAGATATAATTAATCAAGCTTATGGTATCGGTTCGCAAGTAGGAGTCATGTTGCCTTTCTCTAGGGCACATGAAACGGAAGCTGATAAGTTAGGTCTTTATCTAGCCGCCATTGCTGGATACAATCCAGAGGAAGGAGCAAAGTTATGGGAGCGCATGAAAGCAAACAGTGGTGGAGAAGCACCACCTGAATTCATGAGTACGCATCCATCTAACGATAGCCGTATTAAAAAACTTAGGGAACTTGCTCCTCAAGCAAAAGCGGAGGCAGCAAAATATGGTGTAAGCTCGTTTAAATAGAAGTTTAAAAAAACATACTTTTGAGGGGTTCTTTAAGAACCCTTTTTTATGAAACAAAATCTACCTCGTGGCTCTAAAAAACTACTCAATGCCTGGGTTTTTTATGATTGGGCTAACTCCGTTTACTCTCTAGTAATTAACAGTGCTATTTTCCCTATCTTTTATGCGGCAGTTAGTAAGAAAGCTTTCGAGGATGGAAATGTGCCAGAAATTCTTCAAGGTGTCAATAATGAATCGATCATTATTGTTACCACGGCAACTGCTTTTTTAATAGTAAGTATTATTTCCCCTATACTCTCCGGTATTGCCGACTATTCTGGTCAGAAGAAACGTTTTCTTCAGTTCTTCTGTTATTTAGGCGCATTTAGCTGCATCGGGTTATCCGTCTTTAGTTTTGATTATTTATGGATCAGTTTATTGATCTATATGTTAGCGCTGATTGGTTTTTGGGGCAGCCTTGTTTTTTATAATTCTTATCTACCAGATATTGCCTTTCCAGAGCAGCAAGACGCCGTTAGTGCCAAAGGCTTTTCCATGGGGTATTTTGGTAGTGTATTGCTTCTTATTGTTTGTCTCCTTTTATTAGAAGGGGGCTTTTATCCAGAAGAGGGACTGTTCTCTGAAAATAAGTCTTTCCCTTTATATTCGTACCAGTTATCCTTTATTCTAGTAGGATTGTGGTGGATGGGATTTGCGCAGTATACTTATATACATTTGCCTTTAGGGACTAAAAAAGACAGAAGCGATGTAAAAAACATATTCACCAACGGCTTTCAAGAACTAAAAAAAATAGGGCAAAGCCTGTCGGAAAATATCCAAATGAAACGCTATTTAGGCGCTTTCTTTATTTACAGTATGGCGGTGCAAACAGTGATGTTAGTGGCTACTTACTTCGGTACAGAAGAAGTAGCATGGGAAGAAGGTGGCGCTACAATGGGTTTGATCTTAAGTATATTATTAATTCAGTTGGTAGCCATCTTAGGCGCCTGGTTAGCAAGTCTACTTTCACGAAAAATCGGTAATATAAAAACACTAATCATCATAAATATATTGTGGGCATTGATCTGTATATACGGTTACTTTGTGGTAACTCCTATACAATTTTATCTAACAGCTGCATGTGTCGGTTTTGTTATGGGATCTATTCAAGCACTATCCAGAAGTACGTATTCTAAAATGATTCCCGATGGCCATCCAGATACAGCATCTTATTTCAGCTTCTATGACGTAGCAGAAAAAATAGGGATCGTGATCGGGATGCTCCTATTTGCCATAGTAGGCGAGATCAGTGGCTCCATGCGAGAGCCTATATTGTTTTTAATCGTCTTTTTTATAGTGGGGATAATTTTACTCACTAGAGTTCCTTCTTTGAAGAAATAAAGCCCATTGCAATAACTTAAAACAATTAAAAATTAAATGACAATAGTTTTTTCTTATACCAATGTAATTATAAAAAATTAAGCTTAGAGGGGCGCATTCATAATTTTGTTTAACTTTAGATGGTATAAATAACTCTAAAACATCAATTTATGGATTCCTTAAAATCAAATAAAACCAATGTATATAATGCTAGTGATTCAAGTGCTGCGTCAAAATGCCCTTTTATGGGAGGTGCACCTTCTTCTACTGCTGGTCAAGGAACAACAAATAAAGACTGGTGGCCCAACCAATT
The DNA here is from genome assembly GCF_047636915.1 of Nonlabens sp. Lineage (GTDB taxonomy): Bacteria > Bacteroidota > Bacteroidia > Flavobacteriales > Flavobacteriaceae > Nonlabens. Next base: position 27,146 of record NZ_JBLIGN010000028.1, read on the forward strand.
GAGATTAAATATTCTACGTCAGAATGCAGATAAGTCTGATCCCATGGATCCAGATTTTAATTATGCCAAAGCTTTTAATAGCTTAGACTTAGAAGCATTAAGAAGCGATCTCACTCATTTAATGACAGATTCTCAAGACTGGTGGCCTGCTGATTATGGTAACTACGGCGGATTCTTTGTTAGAATGGCTTGGCACAGCGCTGGTACCTATAGAATAGGAGATGGACGCGGTGGTGCTTCTAGTGGCTCCCAGCGTTTTGCTCCATTGAACAGTTGGCCAGATAACGGCAACCTAGATAAAGCAAGACTACTGTTATGGCCCATAAAAAAGAAATACGGCAATAAAATATCTTGGGCCGATTTGATGATTCTAACGGGTAACATCGCAATGGAATCTATGGGATTGAAAAAGTTAGGTTTTGCTGGTGGTAGAGAAGATGTATGGGAACCAGAACAAGATATTTATTGGGGACAGGAAACAGAATGGGGTGCAAATGAAGAGCGCTATTCTGAAGGAGAGCTTGAAGCGCCATTAGGTGCTGTGATGATGGGATGGATTTATGTAAACCCAGAAGGTCCCAATGGAGTTCCAGATCCTTTGGGATCTGCGGCAAACGTAAGAGAAACTTTTGGCCGTATGGCAATGAATGATTATGAAACGGTAGCATTAACTGCTGGTGGACATACCTTTGGAAAAGCACATGGGGCAGCAAATCCTGATGAATATGTGGGAACGGAACCTGCTGGAGCAAAAATAGAAGAGATGAGTACCGGTTGGAAAAATTCTTTTGAATCGGGAAAAGGGGATCACACCATTACTAGTGGTATAGAAGGAGCATGGACACCGAATCCAATTCAATGGGATCACGATTACTTTAGAGTTCTCTTAGATTATGAATGGGAATTAACTAAAAGCCCAGCAGGAGCTCACCAATGGAAACCAACGGCAGCATCTAATGCTGATCAAGCGACTATGGCTGGAGATACTTCTAAGAAACAAAACTTAATGATGACTACGGCAGATATAGGCTTGAAATCTGATCCAGAATATCTAAAAATTTGCAAACACTTTAGAGAAAATCCAGCAGAGTTTGAAGATGCTTTTGCAAAAGCATGGTACAAATTAACCCATAGAGACATGGGGCCTACAGCTCGTTATTTAGGACCACTTGTTACTGAAAAACAAGAATTATGGCAAGATCCTATTACGCAGGTATCTTATGAAATAATAAATAATCAAGATATTTCTAGTCTAAAATCACAGATTCTAGCAACAGGTTTATCTATTTCAGAACTGGTTTCTGTAGCTTGGGCAAGTGCATCAACTTACAGAGGTTCTGATAAAAGAGGTGGAGCTAATGGTGGAAGGATAAGACTAGCGCCACAAAATCAATGGGAAGCAAATAATCCGGAGCAACTGCATAAAGTTTTGGACGCACTTGAGAAAATTCAAACTTCATTTCATACATCAGCGTCTGGAAATAAAGAAGTTTCTATGGCAGATTTGATCGTTCTAGCAGGAAGTGCTGCCATAGAAAAAGCTGCTAAGGATGCAGGAAATCCAATCAAAGTTCCATTTACACCAGGAAGAGGAGATGCTACACAAGAACAAACAGATGTTGATTCTTTTGGTTACTTAGAACCACGAGCAGATGGGTTTAGAAATTATATCAAAAGCGACCAAAAAGCATCTGGAGAAGACCATTTGATTGACAGAGCAAATTTATTGACGCTTTCAATTCCAGAAATGTCAGTTTTAATAGCTGGTTTAAGAGCCTTAGATACCAATTATGACGGTTCTGATTATGGTGTCTTTACCCATAGAAAAGGACAATTAACAAATGATTATTTTGTCAATATTTTGGATTTAACGACAACATGGAAAGCTAAATCTAGCTCCGAATTACTTTTTGAAGGAAGCAATCGCTCTACTGGAGAAAATAGATGGACAGGGACGCGTGTAGATCTTATTTTTGGATCTAATACAGAATTAAGAGCTATTGCCGAAGTTTATGCGTCAGATGATGCACAAGAACGATTTGTCAAAGATTTTGTAAAGGCTTGGACTAAAGTGATGAACTTAGATCGCTTTGATCTAAATTAGAAAGGCAAAATTTTATAAGTATCATCCCTAAGTCGGTATTTCGATTTAGGGATTTTTTTACTATTATATCTTTCAAAGATTAGAAAGAATACAAACAATGGTACACCGACCTAAAAATTTAGGTTTTAATTTTATTAAGTTGATATATGAGAATATAGCGAACTGTGCGGATCACCTTCACAAAATGGCTGTGGCCTTCTTTCATGACCATAATATGTTGTACAGGAAACAATAAATGCTACCTTTTAAAAGGGAATGGATATCAATACTGTTTGGGATAAAGGTATGGATAACTAAGTAAAAGCCTTGCACCCCTAAGGAAACTGAACCATCACAAATTGTTGGTACGTAAAAGGTGGAATACGAATAATAAATCCCTTTTGAAACGACTTCTCAAAAGTCTTGTATATAGAAACTTAACAGTATAAACTTAAATTACATCTTAGTAATATCTCCACTACCCATGATACTTTTCTTTACCCTACTAGTGGTTCCTTTGTACCTTAAATCGCCAGAACCAACTATAGAAGCCTGTAGCTCTCCTCCCATACAAAAGACGGATATGTCACCGCTACCATCTATAGATGCATCTACATGGTTTGCTTTCAAGTTAAAACCCGCTATTCCACCACTTCCGGCAACAGTAGCCTCTAGATGTTCTGCACGACCACTTACTTTAACTTCACCGCTCCCTGAGACACTCACATGAAGTCTCTCAGAAGCTACCGCTACATTTATGTCGCCACTTCCAGCAACAGATATATATAGCTCTCTGGATTTTAACTTTATGTTACTGGTAATATCTCCACTTCCAGCCATACTTAAACCAGATATTTTTTCAACAGGAACTGTCACTTTAATTCTTTTACGAGTATTAATGTGATAGCCATCCTCAATTACTATCTCTAAGCGATTGTCTTTAACTTCTATTTCTAGATGTTCCATGATATTTGACTCTGCCTCAACAGTGATGGTTCCTTCTTTTCCTTTTACAATGGTAATATCTATGTTGTTTTTACCAGATATTTTGTCATAACCACTTGTGCTGTAAGTTTTGGTGATTATTCGACCATTTCCTTTGATACTTTTATTTGAACTCCACCATTGTGCATGTGCATTGTTGATACTTAAAATAGCTGCGAGAAGTAAGATGATATGTTTCATAATATATTGATTTGTTTTCAGCGCATCGCATGCGCCAGTCAGTTTTCACCGCATCTCCCGCCCCAATTAAGTATCAGCGAATCGCATGCGCCTTTTTATTAATTTTTCCTAAGACTAACGCCGCCAAAACTAGATCGTATACTTATCACAGCAGTTGAACTCTGTGCACCACAATAGCCAGATTTTTGTTTGTCTGTACTATCGTTTTCAGATCGGGTTGCGATAAGATCATCAGAGAGTTTTATACTGGCAAATGCTGTATCGATGTCAAATCTAAAAGAAGCTTCTGGATGATATCCTACTTTGATACTCGTATATTCAGATTTAATAGTTGCTTCCTTAAAACCAAGGCCTAATTCTGCAATGCTAATAGATCCAAAGTCTGTATTTAAATCAACACTTTCCTTTACGAGACCTAATTTGATGGTGGAGTAATCGCCACGTCCTACGATTTTTACCGCAATTTCAGATTGTATGGTACAGAAGTCTCCGTTAAATTCTAGGTATTTCACATTTTCAAATTTTCCTTTGGTGTAATCTCCTTTGTATTCTATTTTTTCTGCGCCATGAAGTTCAAAACCACTAAAATCTGCTATTATGCTTCCAGATTTTATATAGTCGATATGTGAATTATCTGTATAATCAAACTTCAGATAATTATTATCTGCTAGTAATTGACCTATGTCTAGTCTCCCAAAGTCACATTTGATTTTTGCATGACCTTTTAATCGATCTAGAATTACAGCACCATAGTCATTACTTATATCTAAAGAAGCCGTCACGGGCATTTTGATGATATAATCTATTTTCATATTCGAAGTTTGGTTCGAACCATTATGAAATAGGGTATTCCATAACCCACTGCTATTATTAGATCCTTGTTCGGCATCGGTTCTAGCGCTGACCAGGGAAGCTGTTGCGTTAAAATCTACATCAATAGCTTTCAATTTATCAATAACACGTTGCTGATTGTTTCCACTTACCTCTACAGTTATATCTATGGAAACAGTAGATTTATCCCAAGTGGTAATCGTTACATTACCGAATTCATTGCGAATATCCACCAGGCAGTTTTTGTTTACTGAAAAGGTTTTACTTAATTTTTTAGTCTTGGTATATTTTCCATTACCAGGACCAGCGATGAGCAGCGCTGGAAGAAGAAACAGCAACAGGCTAAGTTTATATAATATGTTCATTTTCTTGTTCTTTAAAATTTTTAAGTTGTTCTATTTGTTCCAGTGCCAATTCTAATAAATCAATTCTATTTTGAAAATTCTGAATCATGGCGGCGATCACAGTTTTACTATCATTATTGATTTTAAAATCTGCTTTTATAGAGGTGTAACCCGCTTCTAGTTTATTCAAAGCCATTTTAGTATCGGCAATAATGCGCTCTGTATCTGGGGATTGTTCTTTATTTAATTTCTCTAGTTCTTGTCGAATCGTATTGGTAAAAAAATCTTCCGCTTGGGCCATTTGTGGGGACACACTAGAGAGGCCGCTATCAGCCGGTGATGGAGTAACCAAATTCAGACCAGAAAACCCTATTAAAACAGCTAATCCCACTGCGAGGGACCATTTGAACCAAGGAGTTAGAGTAATGACCTTTTTATCTTCGGTAGTCTGATTAAAATTTACCGGTACGAGAGGAACTATTTTATCTTTTAATTCCTCCATATCGCAAATCGCATCCCGTTTATCTAAAAATCGATTTCTGTGGCCACTAGGCAATGATTCTGT